>CAYYBL010000043.1:563-13259 GCA_964470175.1 uncultured Lachnospiraceae bacterium
ATTTAGATTTTTCATCTAAACTTCCAAATGATTTATAATTTTTTTCTTTTTTTTCTAATAATTTTATTAAATCTTCTACATTGTTTTTAATTACATTATAACAATTAATCAAATCTTGATTTATATCAAAAGCATAAGCTTTTTTAATATTATATTTTTGCAAAATATCTATTAAGACAGCCCCGCCACCTACAAAAGGTTCTATATATGTATCTATTCTATCTTCCTTCAAATCGTTTGGATAGTATTCACTTAATTGTGGTATTAATGAATTTTTTCCACCAGCCCACTTAACAAAAGGTCTAATTTCTTCCATGAATTCTCCTTAAAATTTACTATCTTTTTTATATCACAAAAAATGTTTAAACTCAATAATAACGTAAAAAAATAACATTAAAAAAGAACTCCAAGTGTTACCTTAGAATTCTTTATAATACTTTCATAATTTCTCATTTCTTCCTATTCAAACAAACTAAAATTATTAACAATATTTTTTTCATAAATATTATTTACTCTAATAGCACAAGCCATTTTAGATACCTCAAAGATTTTTGCTAATTGTCTAATTGCTCCAGTACTACTAAATCCAGTCTCCAATAGTTTCTCATATTCTTGTTTAAAAATATCTCTAGGCATAATAACACAACTTGAAAAATAATCGGCTTGCCATTCTATCCATTCTAAATCTGTTTTAAATCCTCTCTTTAGCAAAAATTTTTCATCACGTTTACTACATATTAAATTATTATCATTACTATCCTTTGTATCAAAAAGCGATTGTTGATTTTCATCAACATAAAATATTTTTTGATGTAAGACCCAGTGACCGGTCTCATGTCCTAATGTATATTGAAATCTTCCTTGAAGTTTTTCATAGCTGGCTAAATTTTTATTGATAATTATCGTACCTTTAGTTACATTTATTGGATGTAATGTATCATCATCAGAATATACATTTAATATTCCATCATTAAATGCAGTTAATCCAAGAATTGTGTTGTCTAAATCCATTTTTTGATAATCAATTGTTAATCCAATTTCTTCTAAAATCAATTCTAAATCAACTTTTGCAGGAGTAACTAGGCTATTAGGTGAATATTTTTCTAAAAATTCTATAGCTTTCTCCTCAATCTGCTTTTTACTTAATACATCAGGTTTGTCCATATTTAGTCACCCTTTTCATATATTTTGTTTTGTTTCAATGAAGTAATCATTTTAGTATAATCATCATCTTTTATAACTACATCTTCTTCATCTAATGTTTCAAGCACATCCATAACAGAAGCTATTGTTTCAGATTCTTTTTCAGTATATTCAAACAAATCAGTAAACCAAACTACATTTACCCAATTCACTAAGTCTTCTTTAACTATTTCATTATTTAAATATTTTTCTATTGCAAATACCAAATCATCTGCAGTTACTTCAACAGGTTCATCAACATTAACATTGTATAAATCTTCACCCAGTTTTTCTTGTAATTGTTTCTTGTTTATATTTAAATTCAAAAAATTTATTAAATCTTCTTTCATATCTACTTATCCTTTCTATGAATTAAATTTCCTTGTGGATCATAAGTATCTTTATATACCTTCAAAGTCTTCCCCTTTGAATCTATTTCTTTTACATATATTGCTTTTGATCCTGGAACATTCCCTGGTTTTATCATTTTTACAACATATCTGTTATCTTCATAATCAACAGTAAAACTAGAATATTTATTTGATCCACCTTTAAAAAACTTTTTAACAGAATCTTGTATTTTATCTGGTAGTTTTGTCACATTTTTAATGGCACTGCTTTTAGATTTCTCTTTCATCAAAGTTATATCCACATGATTTATTATATTCCCATATTCTTGTTGCTCTGTTGATATTTGACCAGCACCTGATGTACCACTACCTAAACCACTATTTAGATTTTTTCCCATTTTGTGTACCACTCCTTTCAATATTTCTTTGCTTTAAAACATTATCAGGAATGATAACTTTAATGTTTTTATCTATAGCATATTTAAAATAATTATATGCATCTTCATCTTTTTTACAAACACTATATACCACAATTAATTTTAATGGTAATTTATCCACTACATATTTTATTGCATTAAGTAATAAATCTCTTTCTTCTTTTTTTCTAAGAGAACCTTTAATGCTAAATGCAACCACTTCACATTTCTCAAGTCCTAAAAGCATATACTTAAAATCGCTTTCACATCCATATGAAATGTTTGGGATTGCTATTGCATTTAAATTAACTGTTAGCCATAACGCAACAATTCTAGTTCTAAATTGTCTATATAATCTCTCGATTAATTCTACATCACCACATTGTGAATAATCAGGAAGTATAAATAATTTACAATTTTTAAATCTTTGTTTAAACTCCTTCAATAATTTCTTATTGTCATAATAAATGGCATTAAATAATCCATCGATACGGTCAAATTTATCATCAAATTGATAAAAGCAGATTGCTGTAAGTTCAGTTTTATGATAATTGCATTTCTCAGTATATAGTGCTAAATAATCTGGTTCTACCACATAAGGGCACATTATTTCTGGAAAATCTAATTCTCCAACTCTATGAGTTTTGTTCGTTAAAGTTAAATAATTCAGATTTAACTTCTTCCTAAGTTTTTCTTTCGTCATCACGAAATTCTCCTATTCTTCGTTAACACGATTTAACGAAAACTGAATATCATTTTTGTAACAAATGATACAGAAAGATTAAATTTATGTTAACTGTTGCTTTTTTACTTAGAAAGATGTTATAATATTTATACGTGGAGTAGAAATATTATAAAACTTTCTACTTTTTTGTCGCTCTATCAAGCCCAAATTGATAGGTGCGACTTTTTTATTTTATTAAGCACACTCAATTTAATCACCTTCTTTTTTATCTTCTTGTTCCTTTATTACTCTACGAAATGCCGCAATTAATTGAGGATTATTTACTGCCTTTTCAGTAATATCCAAAGGTATAACATTTTGTGTCATTGCTGCTAATTCGTAAAATTCTTCTTGTTCTTCTTCTGTTAGCTCAAACTTTTCAACTAATAATCTCAAAATTTCTGGCTTAAATGCAGGAACTCTTCTGTTTTCTACATCACTTAAATATGTAAATGAAATTGGTAATTCTTCAGCGAACTTTCTAACAGAAAGATGAAGTCTATTCACCCTCATATCTTTAATGAAATCACCAAATGTCTCATGTTTCATATTCAATCACCCTTTCTACGGTGTTCAATTTTTCTCGTACACCCAATATCATAATAACACGATTTTTGTCCGATGTCAATAGTACAGTTTGTTTTTTTTGAAGTTTCACGTTTTTCGAGGCACTTTTAATTATAACTTTCACGTTTTTAAAGGCACTTTTTCTCATTTGTTTCACATTTTCACTTTCAAATTCTCTCAAATCTTCTCAAATTTTTTCTTTATATTCCCCCAATTTTACCGCAAAACAAAAAGAAAGTATTGAAAAATCAATACTTTCAAGGTGTCTCTCGCTACCAAGAATGAAAACCATGGTTTATCCATGGTTTTTATTTTTGGCTGTAACGAGGAAGTAAGAAGAAATCTCGGCGAAGCTTCGAGGGCGCCCTGAGCAAAGCGAAGAAGTGCCCCTGGGGCATTCAAATCTCCCTCTCGCTACCAAGAATGAAAACCATGGTTTATCCATGGTTTTTATTCTTGGCTGTAACGAGGAAGTAAGAAGAAATCTCAGCGAAGCTTCGAGGGCGCCCTGAGCAAAGCGAAGAAGTGCCCCTGGGCATTCAAATCTCCCTCTCGCTACCAAGAAATCCATAGAATCGCAAGATTTTGAGGGTTTTTTCTTTTCTGTAAAAAACTGAGAAAGGTTGAAAATGGCACCTTTTTGGCACAATCATTTTTAAAATACTCTCAAACGCTCTCAGTTTCTTATATCTTTTGTACCAAATTACGTACCAAAAATTTTAAAAATAAAAAAATTGGTACGTTACTCACATACCAAGTCCTCTTTTTTGGTATCTAAAAGCTATATAAGTCTTATTTTTCAATAGTTTTACCCTTGTACCAAATTTAATCATTTTTATCAATCTATTATTCAATAATTATAATCAGTTTATAAATTTAATAGTCATTATTATTAAAACTATTATATCTTAAGCTTGCGACATCACAATCCAATCCATCAACTCGATCCATTATTTCATCATAATTATTTTCAATTCTTTCCATCTTTAAGTATAATTCTACTAACAATTCCTTTTCACTTAATGCTAATAACCTTTGCTTTTTTCTTCTACCTTTCTTCTATCTTTCTTCTTTCTTCTTCAATTCTCATTTCTTCTTCTCTCTGATTTTTCTTTTGCTTTAGCAATGTCTCTTTCCAACTTATCTTCTTTATATTTTTTTATCTTGTTTTTTATTTCCTTATACATTTAATCACCTCTTCCTATTATATTATTCGTTACTCAAATAATTATCCAAAAGTTATGTATAATTCATAATAATAATTGCATATATTGTTGAAGAAATGGTAATTGCAATTATTGAATATACTACCAACCTAACAAAAAATGTTTTTACTTTTTCACCAAAACTACTTTGTTCATAATTTCTATAATCCCATAATCCTCCTAATCTTGTCCCAACTTGATAATGAGTTTGACTATGTTCAATTATAGGATTACAAATATCAACTCTCCATAACCTACTTATAAATGGATATTTCCAATCTGGATATTTCTTATATAAGAAATAATAAAAAATATACGATATAATTAGCGACAAAATATATGCAGAAACTGAAATTAAGACCCATAATCTTACATTGACTTTATAAATATTCATTAAAATAATAGTAACCATACATAAAAAACATATTCTTCTTATAATACTCAATATTTTTTCAATTATATCCCAAACCATAGTTTATCAATTCTCCATTTCTATCAAAAAATTATTTTTTTATTTCAGGTAAATTATAATAATTATCACCTTGTTTTAATATTTTAATACAATCATCTTGTTTTTTTTCTAAATATGGTTGTAATGTATTAATAGTTGTTTGATTACCTATCATCAGCTCAATAGATTCATCTAATTTATCATATGCCCAGTCATCTTTTATTTTGGCTATAGTTTTCTTTTTTACTTTATAAAAACTAGCGTTTCTTTTATGCTCTTTTTGATCAATTCCTAGTTTTTCCTTGTATAAAATATGCCAATATCTTAGTTTTTCATTAGTACTATTAGTTTGTAACAAATAATTATTATATTGAGTATGTGTAAACATTGAGGTTTCGTTTCCATATGCTAATATATATCTTAGATTTCCAATTTCCAACAACATACGAATCAATACTTGTTGTCTTGTATACCACTTTTGAATTTCTTTTATAGTATTCTCATATTTCTTATAATCTAAATTATCATTTCCAATAAGATCATTAATGCTATTGTTAGCTTGTCCTAGTAGTATTGTACAATTTTCTTCTTCTCTTGATATCTCATCATATCTTTTATCTCTTGAGAATTCATTGTTTAATATTTCATTTTTATTATCAACTATTTCTTTTATTTTAGATATAATATGTTCTATCTTTCCCTGATATTCTGAATCTAAATAATTAGATATATTTTTTATATCATGTTGCATAGTTTCCATTTTTTCATTAATTTCAGCCATATAGTATTGCCCTACAACCATTGATGCTGCATTAAATCCTGCATTAACTAATGAATTCTTTGTCATTCCTTCTACTAATTGTCCTTCATTTTTAAATTGAGTTTGTTTATGAAATTCTTTACCTTTCATTTGAATTCCATAAACTTTATCTGAGCCCTTAACTTTTAACATATTTTCTGTGCCTTCTTTAGAGGCAGAAAAAAATGCTTTATCACCTTTTAATATTTGCCCTGCATTTTTAATATTCTGTCCTGCCATAATTCCCTTAGATGTTGCATTATCCAAAATAGCAACTGCATCCTTTATTTCAGGATCCACAATTTTATTCTTTTCTTTTGGTATTATTGAAGAATCTTCAATAATTTGAATATTAGGAAAGTTACTACTACTTTCTTTATCTGATAAACTTATTTCTCTTTTTACTACTTTTTCATTGGTTTTATCTTTTCTGTTATTAATAATATAATAAGCAATAATAACAATTACTACAATTACTACTCCAATAACTAAAAACATAAAAGCACTCCCTTCATAAATTTCAAATATCATAAATAACTAGTTTTATGCAGTCCATCTCATATAAGATAGTTGTCTTGCGCATTCAGAATATCCATCTCTAGTTCCATTAGAAAAAAATCTCTTCATAAAAGCATCTTTCTCTTTACATACTTTTCCTAAAATATTTATCTTACTATCTTTTAATAATATTTCTTCATTCAGCTCTTGAATAATCTTCGAATCAATTTTGTCTTTCACAAACCATCCTATCGCAAATGCTGTACATGTAACTCCTATTATTACTATTTTTTTCTTATTTTTTTCCAGAAATTTTTTAATAGATTTGCTGGTTTTCTTCATAATAAATTTCCTTCCCTCATTTTTTAATTAATTATTTTCAAAAAATCTTTAAGTGATTTATAATCCATTACTATATTAATATCTTGATCATCATCAGTATTATCCAACTTATGCATATTATTGCATCTTTCGCAAATTGCTTCATTATTAACTCTTTTCATCTCTTTCTTACATTTTCCACAAACGTACATGCTATTGTCTCCTTGATTTTTAATATTATTTTTTTCCACCTTTAGGATTTTTACCAGTTAGGATAATTAGTGTTAAAGTACCCACAGCAATTCCTAAGGATCCTAAAATTCCCATAAATTGTTTAGATACTTCTTTCTTTGTATTAGATTTTGTAATGATAGCTGGTGCTAAAAGATTTGCCATTTCTAATATCTTTTCTTTTTGTTTTTCAGTATAATCATCTGGATTATCAACCAGTACATCTATAACATTAGCAAGCATTTCATTTTCTTTGGGATTATCTTTTTTTTCATCTTCTATAATCATTCTCATAGCCAAATATTGAGTTCTAGTTAATGGATATTTTTCATTTGCAATCTTATTAATTGTTTGCCTAGTAACTCCTATACTGTCTGCTAACTCTTTTTCTGACATACCTAATATTTTTCTAATTAAACCTATATTCTTTTGAAATCTTTCTATCTCATCTTTACTACGCATATATTAACTCCTTCCAAATCAATTATACCATCTTTCGCGCACATATGTCAATAATAATTCTTTAGTGCGTGTCAGGCAACATTTCTAAAAACATTTTTTTATCATTCTCACCATAAAAAAGGCATGTTTTAACATGCCTTTTATCATTCATTTTTCAATTAATGTTTCTATTATCATAATTCCATATCTTATTAAAAATAACTTTTGAGTTTTATCAACTTTCTCTCGCATTTTTATATCTTCTTCTGTAGCATGTCTATAACACTGAAGTGTTTTTCTCAAATTACTAATATTATCATTTGAAATCAAATAAAAATACTTATTCTCATCAATTCTAATAAATTTTTGACTTTTTTTAAGCAAATATTCAATTGAATTACAAATTGCTTCCAATTTAGCATCATCACTTAATTCATTAAAAAGCTTATCATCAGTAGTTATTCTTTTAATCACTTCATCCATTTCTGAAGAAACACTATAAGTATTTTTCTGAAAATGTAATTTATTAATTAACTTTCTTCGTTCATCCCAAGTTACCGTTTCACTATGATTTTCACTATGACTAATTATATAAATTCTTATTTGTCCATACATAAAGTCATATAAATCACTATTTCCTGCTGATTTAGGTTTTTTTAATAGTTCTGGAAATTCTTGTATAATATATTCCTGATCACATAAATAAAAACAAATCATTATAAATTTTTCTTCCAATTCTAAAGTTATTTTTTTCTCATTTTCAGGCTTAACTATATCTTTAAAAGCATTAATTATTTCTTCATCATCAAAATATTGGTAAAAATATTTTTTCTGTCTAATATCTTCTATATCCTTTAAATAAAAATAATGAGCTTTATAATAGTCATTTTTACTATAATTAGCTTTAAAATACTCCAAAATATCAATCATAAATACAAACTTTTTTTCCATATAAATATATTATTATCCTATATCACAAATTTTTATTTTTTTTCGTGACATGTTTTTTTATATCACGAATTTTTGCCTTTTTTCGTGATATAAAATTTTATATCTCAAATTTTTAATTTTTTTCGTGATATACTTTTCTATATCACGAATTTTTTTGCTTTTTTGTGATATAAATTACTTTAAGAACAAATTAATATAATCTTCAAACGCAAATATTTGATTTCTGCTATATCCTGTGGTTTCTTTTATTATTCCCGCATCCAAAAAAGCGTTAACCACACCATTTACAGTAGTCAATTTCATATTAGTCTTTTCAGCTATTTTATTACGATTAAGTATTGGTTCGTCATATAATAATTCTAATACTTTTTTCGCATTGTCATATTTTACAGATAAATTAGCAATCTTATTCTCCATACCTTGTGTAAATTCCACAACATTTCTAAATTTTTCTTTTGCTTCTCTAGATGTTTTAATAATAGCTTCAAGGAAAAATTTAATCCAGCTTATTAAATCATTATCTCGTCTTACTTTTGTTAGCATATCATAATATGTATCTTTATTTCTCTCAATATAATCTGAAATATATAAACATGGCTTATCTAACATTCCTCTACTCTGAATATATAGTGGAATTATTAGTCTTCCTATTCTACCATTTCCATCTAAAAAAGGATGTATTGACTCAAATTGGTAATGTAAAATTGCAATTTTTACCAAATCTGGAGTATCAATTTCCTCATTATTAATAAATTTTTCAAAGTCACTCAAACAATTTACCAATTCCGTATGTGGTGGTGGAACATAAACTGCATTACTAGGCATTGTTCCCCCAATCCAATTCTGTGAAGTTCTAAACTCACCTGGAGTTTTATGTTCTCCTCTGACGCCTTGCATTAAAATTTTATGAATTTCTCTAATCAATCTGTTGCATACTGGAAATTCATTTTGAATTCTTTCAACCCCATAATTAGTTGCTTTAATATAATTTTGTACTTCTTGCCAGTCATCTCTTTTTTCTGGATTAATATCACTTATATCTAGTAAATCTTCTTCTATTGTTGTTCTTGTTCCTTCTATCCTACTAGATTTATTTGCTTCAATTTTTACATGCATTTTTATATACAGATCAACATTAGGAATTAGTAATGAATATGCATTTAGCTCTCCAATTTGTCTATTGGCTTCAGCTAATAATTTATTTAGCTTTGTATCTATCCATTCCCAATTATAATTAATTTTACTAGGTAAAAACGCCTTATAATCACCCATATTAACATAGTTACCTGCACTAAACTCTTCTAATTTCATAGTAATCTTCTCCAATCTAAATAATTCCAACATATTCTTCATCTAGTATTTTTTTTCGTGCATTCCAATCTGGCATAAAAATTGTTACAAAATTATAAAAATTTTTACTATGATTTGGATATTTAAAGTGTGATAATTCGTGTAATACAACATATTCTATACAACAGATTGGCGTTTTAACCAAATTCAAATTAAAAATTACTTTGTTATTACTTGGTAAACAGCTTCCCCATCTACTTTTCATCTGTCTTATTTCTATTTTTGGAACTTTAATGTTGTATTTTTTTAGTTCTGTTTGATATTTCTTAACTAATTCTGTTAATACTCCATTAGCATATTCTTTTAGCCACTTATAATAAACTTTTTCAATATATCTCTTATTTTCAACATATTTTTCTTTTATACCGATTTCGAAATATCTACCCTTTATTAAAATATCATTTTTTATATCAGGTATTATTCTTATTTTATATTGTTTTCCTAGCAAATAAACAGTTTCACCATTTTCAAAAGTAATATTTTCCTTCTCTTCAGTAAATGAATCATAATAATTTTGTTGTTTTCTTATCCATTCTGCTTTCTTTTTTATGAATTCTTTTGCTATTTCAATTTCCATTTTCATTGGTATTGACATAGTTACTTTTTTATCTAAATTAACCTTTAAATTAATATTTTTGACATTTTTTCTTTGTACAAAAAATACTATTTTTTCTCCATTGACATCAACAGATTCTTTTTGCATAACTACATCCTTTCTTATTTTAATATTTAATCAAAGCAATTCCTATTATTTCTTCTATTATCAAATCAATTTCATCAAATGATATATTTATATTTTTTCGTGCTTTATATGTATAAATTGTGTCTTCAATAAATTGTGCTAATTCATTATGAATATCTTTATTATTATGCCAATCAACTTTTACTTTACTTTCGATTTCTTTTTGAATTACTAATGTAATATCTCCTAACTCTTCAATATTTGCTTTTTCGTTCATTTTCGGAACTAATCTGTCATATATTACACCATAGAAAGCTCTAGAATTTTCTGTTGTGATATTTGAAGGATAATTAATACCCGAATTTCCCTTTACAAAATCATCTCTAATATTTTGCATTTTTTCCAAGTATTCGCTATCTGAAATTCTTCTATTTCTGTATTCTTCAATCGTTTCTTCAATTCTTTGAGAAAACTTTTTATAATAAGCAGGATCGCTTTTCGCTTTTTGACTTATTGTTCTTGTAATTCTTGTCCTAATTGTATCTGCTTTTCCTCTTTTTGATTCAATTTTCTCAAGTTCTTTTTCAAAATTTTCTGAATCTGTAATATCTACAGGCTCTGTTATTCTCATCATTTCTTTAGCTACAACATAATTATCAAGAAGTTTTTGCATTTTTGCCTCATATTCCTTATGATCAATTGTTTCTGAATATCTTAATTTTACGGTAGCTCTTAATTTTTGGTAAAAAGCTAATGCTTTTCTTAATTCTATTATCTTGTTTCTTCCGATTTTGTAATATGCTGTATCACTAGATAAAATAATTGTTAAAATACTTCCATATTTGCATAATACATCATAAAAATACTTTCTTTTCTCATCATCTTCAAGTAGTTGCTCATATTCTTCTAAATCATTTTTATTTTTTATATCACTAAAAATTTCTTTTAATTTTTCATATAATTCAAATAATTTATCTATTTCAGTATCAATGTAATAAACAGTATTATTTATATCGCTTTCTTCAAATTCTTCTAATCCTGCTTCTTGATACATTGTTAATGCTTTATCTAATTCACCTAATAATCCTCTATAATCCACTATATATCCATAATCTTTACCATCACAAAGTCTATTTACCCTTGCTATTGCTTGTAGTAAATTGTGCTCCTTGATTTGTTTATCTAAATATAATGTAGAAGCTCTAGGTGCGTCAAATCCTGTTAAAAGTTTATCGACTACTATTAATATATCAATATCTCCATTTATAAATTTTGATTTTATAATTTCTTCATATTCTTCTTCATTTTTGTAATTAGCAAGTGCATTCATGTAAAACTTTTTAACTATATCATTCGTATCTTCTTCAAAGTCATCTTCTCCTTCTCTCATATCAGGGGCAGAAATCACAACTGCAACTTCTAATTCAGGAAATTCGCTTCTAAAAATATTATAGTATTTAACTGCTTCTACTTTTTTATTACATGCAAGCATTGCATTAAATCCTGTTCCTTTTAAAGTTTCGTTATAATTACTTGCAATATCCCATGCTATTAATTCTAATCTTTGTTCAGATGAAGCAACTTTTTCAAATCTACTCCATTTCTGCATTACTTCGTTTTTAGCTTCTTCCTTTAAATTCTTTGTTAACATTTCAAGTCTCATATCTATAGCTTCTCTTGTAACTTCTTGATCTACCATCTTGCCTTCATAAATCAAAGGAACAATCGCTTTATCTTTTAATGCGTCATCTAAAGAATATTTATGTATAAGTCCACCAAATTTATTAAATATGTTTTTATCTTTTTTCATAATTGGAGTTCCAGTAAATGATATATATATTGCTCCTGTAAACACTTCTTGCATTCTCCTATTTATTTCGCCATATTGAGTTCTGTGTCCTTCATCAACTAAAATAAATGTATTCTTAGCATCAACTTTAACTCCACTATTTACAGCTGTTTCAAATTTATTAACAACTGTTGTTATTACTCTAATATTTTCATCTTTAATTAATTCTGTTAGCTCTCTTCCTGTTGAAGCTCTTTTAGCTGGTACTCCTATTCTATTAAATGTTTTATGTATTTGTTTGTCTAAATCTATTCTATCGGTTGCTATAACTACTTGTGGATTTTTTATATCTTTATCTTCCATTATTTTTTTAGTTATATATACCATAGTTATTGATTTTCCAGAACCTTGTGTATGCCAAACAACACCACCTTTATTTTCTTCTTTTATTCTATTTAGCATTGCTTTTACTGCAAAATATTGTTGATATCTACATATTTTTTTAGTTCCAGCTTCAAATATAATAAAATCTTTAATTAATTCTAAAAATCTATCTTTTTTAAATAAAGATACAATATCTCTGTCTTGCTTTGTAATTTGCCTATTAATAACAACATTTGAAAGAATTTTGTTTTGTTCATCTATATATTGTTCATTCCATGCTGACCAAAATTTTGATGGCGTACCACATGTTGCATATTTAGTTTCATTTTTATTAGCTGCCATTACTATTTGTATA
>CAYYBL010000044.1:0-13108 GCA_964470175.1 uncultured Lachnospiraceae bacterium
ACTCCTGGTGTATCTAATAACTCTTGATTATTTGCTATCCTAACCCATTGATTTGATTTAGTAACACCTGGCTTATTTCCTATTTGAAGAGTATTTTTCTTTGACATTTTGTTTATAAGTGTTGACTTTCCGAACATTTGGAATACCTAAAATCATTACTCTAATGGTCTTATTTATCCTTCCTCTAGCTTTTTGCCTTTCAATCTCTTCACTCATAATCTCATTTATTTTTTTAGTTATTTTATCTATGTTTCGTCCATGACTTGCATCTACAATTAAAGTTGGAGCTTCTTTAGTTAATTTTTCTTGCCATTTCTTATTTTGCTCTTCATCTGCTAAATCTGATTTATTTAAAACTATTATTCTCTTCTTATTTTTTGTAATTTTACCTATCTCAGGATTTCTGCTAGAAATTGGAATTCTACTATCTAAGAGTTCTATAACTACGTCTATTAGTTTTAAATCTTCTTCAATTTTTCGTTTTGCCTTTGCCATATGGCCAGGATACCAATTTATATTAGCCTTATTTTCATCCATTTAGATCAACTCCTTTATTTTTCATAAAATACTATAGTTTGGATATCACTTATTTTTTCAAATTTGCCAGTTTGTTTATAACCAAATTTTTCATATAAATGACAATTACCTTTTTCTTCTAATATCGTATCTAATTTCCAATTATCTTCACCATGAATTCTCTCAGCTTCTTTCATTGCCAGTTGCCCATACCCTTTGTTTTGAAATCTAGGTAAAATATATATTGGTGCAATTTTCTTTTTGGTTCCATCTTTCTTATCATTTATAGCTATTGCCCCCACCTTTTTTCCATCTACAACAATAAAATAATAAAAATAATTTTCTATCTTATATTTTACTTTTTCAAAAGATTCATTGTATGGATTTAAGTCACCATCATTATATTTTTCAAACAAATCCCTAAATGATTCTTTTTGCATTTTTATTATCTCATCTATATCATCAATTGTTGCTCTTTTTAATTCTATACTCATTAAATCACCTCATTTTATTTTTTACTGCAACTAAAATTAATCAATATTCCAGTATCTTCATATCCAGCATTCATATATGCTCTATTTGATGGGATATAATTATAATCAGTGTATAAAAGTGGTACTAAACCTTTACTTAACAAATCATTTGTCAATAGATATATTAAATTAGCAGCATATCCTTTATTTCTTTCTTCGATTGGTGTATATACATGATTCAATTTAGCTTGATTTTCTACAATACCATAACCTGCCATACAAACAATTTTATTGCTATTATTTCTTAACACATAAAAATTGCCACCTTTAATAAATTCATCAACATCTTTTTCTGCTTGTTCTATTGTTATTGGCTTTGTTCCTCTCATTTCTACATTATCATCATACCAGTATTTTTCCAATGTTTTTCTATCTTTTTCACTTGGTTTATCTAGCACTCCGTCGCATTTCTTTGGTTTTACTGTTTGATGGCAAATCAGAAATCCCATTTCATAATAATCATCTTTATTTAAATACTTAAAATCTCTACTTAATAGCAAATCATATAGTTCTTTTTTACATGTAAATCTATCCTTTTCGCTGTCTGTTAAGTATTTTTCTATCAATTCTTCAATCTCTTCAATAACCTCTTTATCAAAATTATCTTTTGTCCAAATCCATGTTGGATATTTTTTTGCACCTCTACAAATAATATAATTTTTTTCATCACTATAAAGCTCTAATTCTGAACTTGGCAAATTTTTAAGTATTATATAAAACTTATACTTATCTTTTTGAAATTCAATACTATTAAATATTTCACTATCACTTTTTATTTCTTTGTACATAAAATCACATCCTTCACTAATCCCACTCTTTTTTGTTTAATATTTCATATAACTCATCCCATGACTCTACGCATCTAATCTTTCTTTGAATCATCTCTTCTCTGTTAATATCTGATAAAAAACCAATTACAGGTATTCCTAGATCTTCACTTACAGATAAGCAATGCTTAGGTGAATCATCAACAAATATATCAATATCATTATCCTTACATGCTTTGACTTTATCATCACTGTTAAATATTATATCATCATATTCAATTTCATACTTTTTCAAAAGATTTAATGTAATCTCTTCTGAACCAGGAAATTTTAAATCTCCTCTTGCTGTAATTATAATAATCTTATTTGATTGTTTTCTAATTTTTTTTATGATTTCAGAGGCATTTTCCATTGGTTTTGCAACCTTTATTATTGGTATTACGTTTTTCTTGAGAAAATCCCCTATTTTTTTATTAAGAATATCTCCTCTCATAATATCTAGTTTATGCTCTAAAATATCTTTATCCTCGCATTTAACTAATGCATCCTTTAACACATCACTAGATTTAAAAATAACATCATCTATATCAATACCAAAATTTGCCATATTTCACCTCATTTTTATTATTCATTTTATTTACTTATTACTTTCTTCTGCCAGCTTTTTTCATTGCATTTTGGACATTTCATGTATCTTGTTCTTCCTTTATGCATAGCCCAAAATACACTTGAATAGTCTGGTACATATTTATAGTGGCACTTTCCACATTCATAATATCCAGCTGTTTGCTCAATTTTTACTGCTTTACTCACTCCTACAGCAAATACTACTGAGCCAAATAGAATTAGTAAAATTCTAAGCCAAGCCTGCATTTCTACAAAAGATGCTACAAATATTAGAATTAAAAATGTCAAAGATGCAAAATAACCTATAACAATTTCTAAATCTAATAATTGTTTATCCTTTTCTTCTTTTTCTTTTTCCATTTTTAATAAATTCTCTTCTGCTTGTTTTTTATAATCTTCCATTTTAATTTCCTCCCCACTTAATAATTCATTTACACTTATTTTAAGTTCATTACATAAATCTAGCATAATTGATGAATCAGGCATTCCTTTTCCATTTTCCCATTTAGATATAGCCCTATCTGTGATATTTAGTTTTTCTGCAAGCTGCATTTGAGTTAAATCATTTTTCTTTCTACATTCGGCTATAAATTTTCCAATTTTAATCTGATCCATTTTTTACCTCCTTTGATATAAGTGTAATTAATTATCTTGAAAAAATACACATACTAATCGTTGAGTTGGGTATTTTTTTATATCAACTATTAGTTGAGTCATACTGTCATCAAAAATCTTTCTTCATTTTCAATTGTATTTATAGTATCTTTTATAGACATACTAGATGTATCAATTATATACTTACTATCGTAATTATAATTCTTAAATTTATTTAATAGTATGAAACATCTTTCTTTCATTTGGCAGTCTTCAGGCCTTTCCTTATCTCTAGCAAGTAATACCTCTTCACTAACCATCAATACTACAAATTTAATGTCAAAATTCTTAAACTGTATCTTTAACATTTCTAGCATTTCAGGTCCAATTATATAATTAAATACCACATCATAGCCATCTTCCAAATATATCCTTATAGAATTAATACATACTTTCCAGAAAGTATCTAAATGATTACCTTCTTTCCATGCAGCAACATGTCCTCCAATGACTTGGTGATATATATCATCGCCTTCTATCAAAGCCGACTTAGATTTTAATTCTGCTATTCCTTTTGATATAGTACTTTTGCCAACACCTGTTGAGCCTGTTATTATATATAATTTACTCATATTGTCATCTCCTTTTTAATTCCAACCATACGTTGTGAATTTATTGTCCTCACTTTCAAGATATTTAGAAAGAGCATATTGTTGATATGGCATCAATTTTTCTATATCAGAATTAATATCAAACCATTCTAGTGATTTAATATTATCATCTTCCATGTTTTGGATTTCACCAGTATATTCACATACAAAGAAATACGCATCATATACATCAGTATCTCCATTTAGATTCATCACTTGTACTACCTTGCTACTTACAACATCTATATTTAGTTCTTCTTTCATTTCTCTTTTAAAAGCATCATACACATTTTCATTTGCTTCTAAATGTCCTGCAGGCATTCCTAACATACCATACCCATATTTATTAGGGTTATTTCTTCTTTGAAGCAATATCTTACCATCTTTAATTAATATTAAATGTACAGCACAAGCTATCTTAAATCTTTCTTTCATAATTTCACCTCTTTCTATTGATATAAATGTGTCGGCATATTATAAGCAGGTACTCTAATTCCTCTCAAAAATGAGCAATTTTTAATCTATTTTTTCTCTCCAACATACATAGCATGTCCACACATTTCAATTATTGATTCTTCACTTGATGTTTTAGAAATAAGTTCAATTATCTTATCAAACATTTCTTTATCTTGAATTTCATATATATTATCTTCTTTTTCTATAATTCCACCAACTATTACTGGCATATTCATTCCTCCTTAAGTAATACTTAAATACTTCAAAGCTCTCCATTCTCTTTTAATCTATTAATATATTCTTTTTGTGCCTTAATAAAACTATTTTTGTCTGATAGAAGCTTCCTTATATCCAATAGAAACTGTTCATATGTAGAATCTTTGAAATAAAACTTTGCATATCCGTTTTTTCCAAATTTATTTGATAGTGCTTCATATGCACCTTCAAATAATTCTTCATCAGATAAATTAGAATTTTTCTTTTTTCCATAGCAATATGATCTTTTCAAACACTGTTCTACATTTGAATTTCTAGATGCAGAAGATAATACTTTTCCATATATATTTCTAGGCTCTCTATCAGTGTTTGCCCTTTGGTCTTCAATTGCTTCTTTGATAATTTTTCTTTGTTCTAATGAAAAATAATTCTTTAAGAATTCATCATTAAACATGATTTCTCCACTAATTATCTCATGATTATTTTCTTCATTATTTTTTCTAATATCGTGATAACTAATAGCTGTATATAAGACATCATTATCTATCTCTAAGTTATTCTCTTCTATTATAATTTTGCTACGCCTTATAACATAATTAATTCTATCTAATCCATCACCTATATAATTTTTTTCATAAAGCGGAAAAATATTCTTTTCTATATATTCTTTTAATTTATTATTAACTTCCATTCTTTATATAAATAAATTTCTCCTATCATTTATTTTATCTCTATAATGTCCAAATCTTTAGGAACAATTATATTGTTATCAAAGTATTTTTTTGCTTCTTCCTTATAAAGAATATCTTTATCATTTGGATGTGTATCCTCTGTATGATATAAAATTAAATTTTTGATATTTAGTCCATTCAATTTTTCACATACATATTTCACAGTAGAATGCTTTTTCTCATAAGGTTTAAAAATATCTTTATCGGCATCTAAGCAAAACGCTTCATGCATCACTTCCACCAGTATCAACTAAAAACTTATCATTAATTATAAAACATGTATTATACATTTCATGAACAAAACCATGTCCTGTTCCTATCATAGTTATTTTATTCATATTATTGTTCCTCTTCTTTTATATTATTGACAATATTGCATAATAATCTTCTTATACTGTTCCACTAATTTTTGATAACTTTCTTCTGTAACATGTTCATCTATTTCATGAGCTGTCACAGGACCTAGTCCTAAAATCATTCTATTTTTGTTTTTTATTAGGCTAGCTTCAGTTATAAAATTTGATGTTTTTCTACTAGCTATTCCATCTATTTCATTATAAAATGGTTCTACTAGTTCTATTGTTTTATAATTAAATTCATAATTACTACTAAGTTCTTCTATTTTATTTAATATAAGGGTGGAATGTTCAGGCCTTATTGTTCTAAAGTCAAGTGTTGCATAGCAATTATCAGGTATTGAATTTTTACCAGTACCTCCATTTATTATTCCTACATTCATTGTGGTATAAGGAATTTCATATTTTTCATCTTTCACTACTTTAATTTTTTCCTCATAAAATTTATTTAACTGGTATAATGCTTTTATTGCATTTAGATTAGCATTTTTGCCTTTATTAGGATTACTAGCATGAGCTTTTTTTCCTTTAAAATTTAGTTCTAGCTCAAATAATCCTTTACTCCCAACTAGAAGTTCATTATCTGTAGGTTCCCCAAATATCATTGTATTTGGAAATTCTTCATTCCTATTTATTAAATCATTAATTCCACCAAATCCTATCTCTTCATCATAAGTAAAATATAGTTTTATTCCATGATTAAGCGTATCAAAATCTGTTTCTAGTATTGCATCTATTATTGCTGCTATTCCGCCTTTCATATCACATGTTCCTAATCCATAAATTAATCCATTATTTATTTCTAATTCAAAAGGATTAGTTTTCCATCCTTTGGCATATTCAACTGTATCTGTATGACCCAAAAATCCCAATCGTGCGTTTTTATCATTTGACATTATTAAAACTTTGTCTCTAAACTCTACATTAAATCCTTTTTTTAACAATACTTTTTCTATATAATCTACAATTTCTTTATTTTCTTTATCTTTTATTGTGTTAAATTTAACCAGATTTTTAAGTATCTCATATTTATTCATCCGTCTCTCCTGCCTCTCTATGGTAACCACACGTATGGTAGTAATTTGTCAAGAGTAATTGTTTCATTCTCACTAATCATAACTTCTGCCTTTAAATTATCAATATTAACTTGTTTCATTAATTCACGACATCTTCCACAAGGAGGTATTGCACCAGTTTTGTTTGTAGCAACTATTTTTATAATTCTTGATTCATCATTTTTCAGCATTTCAGCTATAGCTGCATGTTCAGCACAAAATCCCATACCACAGTCAGCTACAATACTTATTCCTGTGTAAATATTACCCTTATCTGTCATCAGTGCACATCCTACATGAGCATATTTTACACTCTTATTTAATTCTTTTTTTCCAGTTATCTCTTTTGCTCTGTTATACAAATTTTCAAAATCTTTATCCATACTTTTCCCCTTTTAATTTACTTACTGTATTTCATATAAAATCTCTCTTCTGTTTCATCTATTACTTTAAACCCTAAGTCTTTATATAATGATATAGCCCTTTCATTTTCTTTATATACCCATAGATAAACAACATCGCTTCCTTTTAACACGTTTCTTATTATATCTTTTCCAATACCTTTATTTCTGTACTGTTCTTCAATATATATTTCATCTAACAATACTCCATCATCTTTATTCACTACTAATAAGCATCCAACAACTTTATTACCTACGACAATATTAGAATAATTATCAAGTATTTTTGGAACATTATTTTTGACATAATTATTTATTCTGGTAATCTCTTCATCTGGTAAGTCTTTTGCATATTCAAAAATTGTTTTCTTTTTATATTCAATCAATTTTTCAATGTCATTATAAGATGATTTAATTAATTCATAATTCATTATTTTTCTCCTTAAAACTAATGAATACCTAAATTCGTTTTATTTTCGTTCATTTTATTATTTTTAAAATTTTATTGTAAGCATCACTATTGTGTTCATCAATTACATATTCTTTGCCATTAATGTATAAACCATTATAAGGGTCATAGTCAGGATCTAAAATATTACTATTTTCCATCAGCTTAACAAGTTCTTTTAATTCTTTTAGTTCATTTTTAGTCAATTTTTCTTTTTTATTATTCCCTATAATTGTACCTGTTCTTGTCACTGTTATGTTATATCTTAATACATCACTCATTGATATTGGATTGTTAGCTCCATAAAATATCCACGTTTCAAGACAATACTTACGTACAAAGTATATACTTGTAATTATAAGAACTATTATTGCAACTATTAAAAATACCATTATACTTTTTTTCATATAAAAATCTCCTACCTAATTATTGTTTTATCAATTTCAGTATCACATTTTATATTAATTCATTTCAAAATACTTCATCAAATAATTCCAACACCCACCTTTATTCGTCAATGTATCAAAATTATTATTTATTTTTTCAATTACTTCTTCCCTTGTAAACCACTTTATATCTTGCACTTCATCTTCTTGAAGAACTATATCTTTAATATTAACATCCTTATGCACAACATAATATTCATTGAAATGTCTATTTAATATATCGCCAGATATATTTTCAGAAATAGTACCACCTATAAACTCTAACTCATTTTTATCTATATCTATTCCTATTTCCTCTTTTGCCTCTCTTATTACAGATTGATATCCAAATTCACCAGATAAAACGTGGCCACCAGCAGTTATATCCCATAGGTTTGGCCATAGTTTTTTATTAGCGCTTCGTTGCTGTAACAATACTTTTTTATTATCAGTGCTGATTATAAATACAACTACTGCTTTATGCCATAAGCCTTTTTTATGACATTCTTCTCTACTTTTAATCTGATTAGTATATTCACCTTTTTCGTTTAATACATCAAAAAATTCAATCATGATTTCACCTCAATTTAACCAAACTAAACATCATATTCAAAACAGCATTCCTGATATTGTTTTTCTCCTAAAGTCACCCATTTATCTTTTATAATCTTTCCACCCATTTTTGTATAAAACTTTTTTGATGCTTCATTGTCTTTTAAACACCATAAAATCATTTTAGACTTATTATTATTTTTGAACTCATCTGCAACATATTTAAACATTTTTGTTCCTATACCAGAATACTTTAAGTCTGGTTTTACATATATTGCACATATCTCACAATCTGCATCTTCAACTTCAGGTGAAAGGTTATTGTCAAAAACATATCTGCAAAATCCGACAATTTTACCATCTGATTCTGCAACAATAAAACCATCTTCCATATAATTATTTTTCATTTTTTCAATTCTCATGTCATATTCATTACTTAGATTGTTTAAGTACGTGTCGTCAACTATGCCTTTGTATGCAGATTGCCACCCTTTTATTTTAATATCCACCACTTCTGGCAAATCCTCTTCTCTTACATCTCTTATTTTAGCATCCATATTAATCTCCTTTTTCCTAGCATTAATAATAGCTATAAATGTTGATATTATTGATATTATATTTGAAATAATTCCCGCAATAGATAATACAAATATATTGTATATCAGCCATAGAAAATAGCAAAAAAATGCTACTTTTTTTATCCTATTCTCATTACCATTCCATATAAATATAATGTATATCAATGCCGCAAGTAGCGGTAATATAGATAAAATGCCTTTATAAGTGAGTACAGAAGCTGTTATATATAGTGCGATAAACATGAATAAAAACAAGATACTTGACAATTTTGAATATTTTTCTTTCAGTATGATAAAGAAATCTCTAAATATTGCTAAAACTTTTGTAATACAGCCGCTATAGGCTCCTAATAATAAATAATGAATTAGATTTAATATATTAGAACATACCATACTGCCCAATATAGTTTTCTTACTTTTTCTATGATATGCAATTAATGAAACAATAAAAGCACCTATACCAAAAACTTGAGATACTATATATGTCAAATAAACCACCTCTTTTTATTTTAAAACCATACCATATCCTAAACCAGCATCAATTCTTTTCACAAATCCAAATTTTTCATAAAATTTTTCTCTATCTTTGGAAGCCCCTACATATACTCTTAAATTGGGATTTTCTTCTTTTATGGCATTTACTTTTTCTAATAATTTATTCATTATCATTGTTCCAATTTTGCCCCCTTGATATTCTGGCTTTACCATAATATCTTGTATATACAAAAAGCAAATCGCATCTCCAATTATTCTGCCATAGCCAACAATTTTATCATCATCGTAAATGCTTACTGAATAAAATGTATTTTCTAATGCTTTTTTTGTGATTTTTTCATCATATGCTCCCCATCCAACAGCATCATATAATAAATTAAACTCCTCAATATCTTTCACATTTTCCTTAATATCTATCATTTGAAATCTCCATCTAAGCATTCTTTATTTCTTTCAACTTGTTATACAATACTTGAACTGAATGTATTTCTATAGTACCTTTTATAAGATGTTCTTCTTCTCTTCTTTTGCAAAACTCTTCAAATTTTGATATTGCTTCATCCACGTTATTTGGATTAACTTTGTCCTCACAAACCTTTAATGCTGTATTTAAATAGCCACATATGCTACAAGCTGTCATTGCATAAAAGTAAGAAACCTCAGGAAGCGTAGAAGCTAAATACAATTTTGTTGCATAATCATCATCAATTTTAATAGGATTTTTTAAAATAATCTTTTCTGCTAAATATATCCCATTTTCACTAATGGTCTTGTATATCTTGCTATCTTCTGGGATTTCTACTTCGCATAGTGTATTTCCCCTTATTAACCACCTAAAAATGTATTCATAAGTAGAAATATAGAATCCTCCCTGCTTTGTCCTGTCTTCCTCATTTAAATCAATTTTTTTATCTGACACAACGACTTCACCAATTGGAAATCGTCTTCCATCTCTATATTCCCCATCATGAATTACCCTATAATATTTACCATTTTTATCAGCTTCGCATTCAATTAATTTTCCTATCATAAACATTCTCCATAATCATTCACTTGCAACAGTCACTTTTTCCATATTTATTAAACCATCAGCACTTCTATTAGCTTTTAAAACAAAGTCAAATTTATCTAACTCTGTGCATAAATAAAAATCTCTTTCAGGGAAATCTGCTTGCATCAATTTATCAAAAAATCTTAACCCTCTTGATTCTTTTAATTTTTTAATTTCTTCTTTCATATCAATGTACTTGCCTTCATATAAGCATTTAATATATTTCGCACATAGTTCATCTTCTTCAAAAGGCTCTTCACCAGGTCTAGCTATGCTCACAAGTGATACATCATCGATTTTACTAGACTTTATATATTTTACAATTGTTCTTGCATTTACTAAGCTTCCTGTAATTATCTCTTCAGCATTCGCTGCATTTACTATACCTTGCGTGCCACAACTTGTAGTATGTACTACTGTTTTACCTGAAAAATCAATATTTTCTATTTGTGAAGGAGAATTTCCGAAGTCAAATCCTGGCAGTTTTATTCCCCCTCTTTCTCCAATTAAAATAATATCTTTATTATTTTCTTTTAATTCATATGCAGCTTCTTTATCTCCAATAGCTATTAGCTTTTTTGTGCCATTATTAATCAAATAAGGTTCTACTGTGAATGCTCTAAACACATCAATAATTACAGCAATTCCTTTTGCCTCTTTGGGATCATGTATAATTTTTATTTTCATACTACGCATCCTTTTCTTATTCAATCACACCATTTTTTTCGAATGACTCAAAGACCATTTTACTAATCTTTCCACCTAATACTGTAGCTGGATTATCATAATAGAAATAATGGTCTTCAAAATCACTGATAAATATACTTATAATATAACTACCAACACTTGTAGAAATGATTCCACCATCATTTCTACAAGTAACTATATCACTTTTAACTTCATCACCAAGTCCCCCGCTTTTAGTAGCCATATATTTTATAAATCCATCATCTGTACCTTTTTCCTCTAGGTACTTTGGTGATAAAAATCTTGTAATCATAGTATTTAAAGTTTGTTTTGATAAAATTTCTATGATTTCATCACATAGTTCTGGTGTTAGGATCTCTTTTTTTAATATCATATCAAATGCTTTTGCATATTCGTACGCTGTTGTTTTTCCAACAGAACTATATATATTGAAATCTATTTTTTTAGCAACTAAAGAGCTATTAGCAAATCCCATTTCTTTAATAGTATTATTTATATTTTCAAATCCTAAATAATCTATCATTTTATTAGTAGCGATATTATCACTAAAAATCATCATTAATGTTGCCATATTTTTAGATGATGAAGAAAAATCCTCTAAGTACTGAATTATACCACTACCATTTTCAACATAATCATTTTTTGAAGAATAATTAATTATATCTTCTCTTGATTTTATATTTTTTAAAATCTGATTATAGTATTCTATTAGTATGAATAATTTTATACAACTTGCAGCTTCAACTATTTCATTTTCGTTATACTTTATAACATTACCCTTTTCATCATTAACATATAATGAAACATTTCCTTCAAAGTCTTTAATTAATTCTTTTATTTTTTCTTCAATATTTCCCATAATTTCACCATTCCTCGCGTTCATCAGACTCTCTACTAACACTTTTTTCCAAATGCATTTTTTTACTAAATTCTTCATCTATCTTTGCAAGCTGTTTTATAGCAGTATTAATTTTTCCTGCCAAGTTAATCTTATTTCTGTCTTTAAAAAAACTATATGTATCATTTGGTATTCCTTCCGATTGCCTTATTATTTCTTCTGTTTCTTCATCTAACATACTTGCACTAAGTTTGTATTCTTTCCTAGACATTTTTTTGATAAGACTAGTATTCTTCGTCGTCATCTCTTTTGTGCCTTTTTTACATAATTCAGCAATTCTACTTTTTTCTTCATCGCTTAATTCAAGCCCACATTCTTGATACCCTACTAAAAAACCCATTATGTTTGAAGTCATACCATTTGATTCAGCATATTCTATCAAAGCTTTGATACTTGCTTGTCCATCAAATCCATTTCCAGAACGAATCAGTTTTTTCTGAGCTTTCAAATTATTCATCAATGCTTCAGAGTACTTATCTCTTCCTGTAAATCTATCAAATAGTCCCTTTTTTCCTTGTGCAAGCAACTGTATATTATTCTCTACATCTTGCAAATTTGCCTCTTCTATAAGGCTTTTTATTTTATTTCCTATCTCATTTTCTAATAATGCATTTTTATATTTAAAAATATCTTCTATGTTGATTCCAGAAACCAACTCCAATAATTCTGTTGAATACACTTGCTTTATCTTTTTTAATTCTAAAACTTTTTGTGCTAAATCATTAATTGAATTTACTATTTCAAAAATATTATCTGGGTTATCACCCAATTTCAATGTTCTATAAATCATACCAATTCTTTGGTCTTCAGATTTAATACCATTTGCTTTATCTTTTAATTTTTGTCCTACCTTCATTTGAGTTTCTTTATTTAATTCTTCTCTTCTTTTTAATTCATCTTCAACACTTTCTCCTCGAACAAACCACCCTTTTTCTTTACTCTTTTTGCTTTCACTACTTATGAAATCACGCATTATATCTAGTGGCTCAATCTCTCTTCTAGTCTGCAATTCAACTGAGCATTTTTCTATCTCGTCTCTTAAAGAAAATGG
>CAYYBL010000045.1:0-11857 GCA_964470175.1 uncultured Lachnospiraceae bacterium
AAAGTGGATTATATTGTGTAGATGGTCCTTCTGCAACTGCAATAGCAGCAGCTTGTGCAAATTTATTATTATTACCTATGACAAAATTGTCGAAGGTATACTGTGGCATTAAAAACGTTTTACTATAATTTTCAGTTTTTGAAAAATCAATAACTTCTTCTTGAATCGCTTCTTTTTTATTTTCAAGTTCATTTTTTTCAATTACATTAAGTTCACAAGATGTATTAGTTATAAAATTAAACGTATTTAAGATCAAATCGTAAAGTCTAGTTTCAATTGCATCTTTTTGCATCTTTGATAAAACAACTAGAGTTATTTTATTATCTTTTACAGATGCAATCTCTAATGTTTTTATCCATGTCATATATGAAATTGTTGAAAGTTCATCTTTTAGAAGATCTTTTGCTTTTGTAAGTAAATCGTCTTTATCTGTATACATCTGAAAATGAAAATTCCTTTCTATAATATAAAATATGCTTATATACAAGAAAAAATCCACAAGATTTTCCACAGATTTGTGTAAAAGTATTGATAAATAAGTACTTATTAAAATCTAATATTGTGGATAGCTTTTTTTGGCAACAAAATTTACACATAATATATCAAATTTGTAAAAAAAATACAATATGTAAGGGAAATAAAATTTTGAAGGTTTTTTTGATAAAGCAACTGACAAAATGCGTAAAATATAGATATTTTTGTTTAATTGTTGACTTTTTTAAGGTTTTTATAGTATAATCATAGTACTTTTGAAATTTTGAATAAATTAGATATTTATTACAGAATTAATGTATATAATAATATAGTATAAATAGGGAGGTGTAAAACATAATGAAGAGAACATATCAACCAAAAAAAAGACAAAGAAGCAAGGTGCATGGTTTTAGGCAAAGAATGAAAACTGCTGCTGGAAGAAAAGTTTTAAAAAGTAGACGTAATAAAGGAAGAAAAAAATTATCTGCATAGTAAAGGGCATAAGTTGCCCTTTTTTATATAATGTAGTAATGGTTTAAAAAATGAAAAATACATATATATTAAAGAAGAATTATGAATTTAAAAGATTATTTAATAATGGAAAGTTTTATTACGGAAAATGCATTAGTTTTTATGTTTTATTTACATCAAAAAAATATAAGAAATTTGGAATTGCTCTTACAAAAAAGGCTGGTAATGCGGTTAAAAGAAATCATATAAAGAGGCTTATAAGAGAAAATTACAAAGAATGTGAAGAGAATATAAAAGAGGGTGTTTTTTTACTTGTCGCCTTAAATAGCAAAAAAAATGTCGATGATATTACGTATTACGATGTAAAAAAAGATTTTAAAGAATTTGCCAAAAAATCAGATGTTTGGAAAGAAAAAGATGATTAAGAAATTTTGTATTTGTTTAATTGAAATATATCAAAAACATATTTCACCAAATCTGGAACATAGGTGTAAATATTATCCATCATGTTCAGAATATACAAAAAAAGCTATTGATAAGTATGGAACCGTAAAAGGAATTTTATTAGGAATAAAAAGGATACTAAAATGTAATCCATTTTCTAAAGGAGGATATGATCCGTTAAAATAGGGAGGAATATATGGCTCAAATTGCTGCAATATTTGGATATTTGTTAAATTATATTTATAGTTTTTGTAATAATTATGGAATTTCAATAATAATTTTTACTATTATTTTAAAGTTTTTAATTTTACCAATATCTATAAATCAACAAAAAACCATGAAAAAATCTGCTAAAATACAAGAAAAAGTTAAGGATATACAGGAAAAATATAAAAATGATCCTGTGAGAATGAATCAAGAAACGATGGATTTATATAAAAGTGAAAATATGAGTCCTTTTAGTGGATGTCTTACATCTATAGTGCAAATTCTTTTAATTTTAGCAATGTTTTATTTGGTTAGCCAGCCCCTTACTTATATGAAAAAAATTGATAGAGAAGTAGTAGATGGATATTATAATCAATTGCAGGAAGAAGGAGAAGAAGTTAGATACAAAGAAATTGCTATAATAAAAAAGTTTGGAAAGCAAGATGAAAGAATAAATATAAATATGGATTTTTTGGGATTAGATTTAAGTGATGTTCCTTCTCAAAATTTATCAGATTGGAAAGTGTATATTATTCCTGTACTATACGTAATTACATCTATAGCATCAATGAAAATTATAAATAAGTTAAACAGAAAGACTATGGGAACAGATAAGAAAGAAGAAGAAGAGAGAAAAGAAAAGATTATAAAAGAAAGAGAAAAAGAAATTAACAGCAAACAAGAAGATATAAAAGAAAATAGTGATTCAAAAGAATTAGTTGAAGTACCTGAGGAAAATGATGATACAAAAGAAGCAGATATGATGGAAGAAATGAGTAGAAATATGAATATTATGATGCCAGCAATGTCTGTAATGATTGCTATGATTGCTCCACTTGGACTTGCATTGTATTGGCTTGTTAGTAATATTTTTTCAATTTCAGAAAGACTATTATTAAGTAAAATGATAGATAAAGAAGAATAAAGGGGGATGTAAAAATGAGTGAATCTCATATATATGAAGGTAAAACCTCAACAGAAGCTATTGAAAATGGTTTAAAGGATCTTGGGGTATCAAAGAGTAAAGTTGATATTAAGGTTCTTGAGCAAGAGGACAAAAGAAGTTTTTTTAATATTTTAACACCACGTGTTGTAAGAGTTGAGATGAAGCTGAAAGATAATGTCAGCGATGAGAATAAAGAAAATACAGAAAAGGTAAAAGTTAACAAAAATAAAGAAAATGCTTCAGAAGAAGATATTAAAAAATCTATGGAAGTTGTAAAGAAATTTTTAGACGATTTTATTTCATCAATCAATAAAAGTTTAAAATATGAATTAAAAGAAGAAGATGGAATTATAAAAGTAAATATTGATGGCGATGACACAGGATATCTTATAGGTTATAGGGGAGAAGTGTTAAACAGTATCCAAAATATTATTTCAAATGTTGCATGTAAATCATTTTCAGAAAAAATAAGAGTTTCAGTAAATATAAGTGGTTATAGAGAAAAAAGAGAAAAAGACCTAGGAGTGCTTGCTACTAAAATTGCCAATACAGTTATAAAAAAAGGAAAAGATATTACTTTAGAACCAATGCAAGCGTATGAAAGAAAAATAATACATACCAAGCTTCAAGATAATGAAAAAATTAAGACATATAGTATTGGAGAAGAACCTTATAGAAAAGTTGTTGTTGCTTTAAAGAAATAATAAAAAGCCTTTAGCTATTTTGCTAAAGGTTTTTTTGATGGAAAAATATTATAAAATGGCTTTCGCTGGATTTTTCTTTACAGAATTATGTAAATATGATATAATCAAATGCGTTAAATGTTTATATTTCAATATTTTATAAATTTTTTGAGAGGATAAGGATGAATACTATAGCTGCAATATCAACTGCGCCTGGAATAGGGGGCATAGGTATAGTTAGGATTAGCGGAGAAGATGCTTTTAAAGTCTTAGAAAAAATATTTATACCTAAAAATAAAGAAAAAATAAGTAATATTAAAGGATATACAATAAAGTATGGACACATTTTTGATGGAACAGAGATTGTTGATGAGGTGTTGGTATCATATTTTAAGAATCCAAAAAGTTATACAAAAGAAGATATGTGCGAAATAAATACACATGGAGGAGTTGTTGTTCTAAATAAAATCTTAGATTTGTGTTTAGAAAAAGGAGCAGAATTAGCAGAGCCAGGAGAGTTTACAAAAAGAGCTTTCTTAAATGGAAGATTAGATCTTTCTCAGGCAGAAGCTGTAATAGATATAATAAATTCAAAGACGGATAGAGAAGCTGAAGTTTCTGTAAAACAATTAAATGGTAATGTGTCTTATAAAATTAAGGAGATAAAAAAAGATATATTATCTATTTTGGCTGATATTGAGGCAAGTATTGATTATCCTGAATATGATATTGAAGAGGTAACAAATACAAAGATTTTAAACTTTTTAAATGAGATTGATATCAAACTTGAGTCTTTGGAAAAAGGCTTTGAAAATGGGAAATTAATAAAAGAAGGAGTTAAGGTTGTAATACTAGGAAGACCAAATGCAGGAAAATCTTCTCTTTTGAACCTTATTTTAGATGAAGAAAGAGCTATTGTTACTAATATAGAAGGAACTACAAGAGATACAATAGAGGAGTTTGTTACAATTAAAGGAATACCCTTTAAAATAATTGATACTGCAGGTATTAGAAACTCAAACGATGAAATAGAAAAGATTGGTGTAAACAAGGCATTAAACTTAGCAAAACAAAGTGATGTTATTATTGGTATATTTGATATAAATAAAAAATTATCTAAAGATGATTATAAAATTATTGACGTTCTTAAAAATAATAAGTCACTTATAATACTAAATAAAAACGATTTAGAAATAAAAATTGAAAAAGATGTTTTGAAAAAACTAAATATTCCAATGGTTGAAATGTCTACGTTTAATCATGATGATTTGGAAAAAGTATACAGCATACTAGAACAAATGTTTAAGATAAATGAGATATCTTATGATAATGATACTATAATTACAAATGAAAGGCATAAAAATGCAATAAGAAAATCAAGAAAATTTGTGAATAATGCGATAAAAACAATAAAGAATAACATGCCGATAGATATAATATCATCAGATATGAAACAGATATTGGAAGAACTTGGAAAAATTACAGGAGATACTGTTACAGAAGATATAATAAATGAAATTTTTTCAAAATTTTGTCTAGGAAAATAATGAAGGAAGATAAAATGGGATATAAAGCAGGAAAATATGATATAGCAGTAATAGGAGCAGGACATGCAGGGTGTGAAGCAGCGTTAGCTGCAGCAAGACTTGGTATGAAAACAATACTTTTTTCTATTAGCTTGGAATGTATAGCAAATATGCCATGTAATCCACATATCGGAGGCACATCAAAAGGACATCTTGTAAGAGAGATAGATAGTCTTGGTGGTGAAATGGGTAAAAATATTGATAAAACTATGATACAAATAAGAATGTTAAATACATCAAAAGGACCAGCAGTTCACTCATTAAGAGCACAGGCGGATAGAAAAAAATATCAAATGGAAATGAAACATACAATTGAAAAGCAGGATAATTTGTATTTGAAACAAGCAGAAATAATCGATATAGGTGTAAAAAATGGCAAGATTTGCTCTGTTACAACAAAGTTAGGGGCAGTATATGAGGTAAAGAGTGTAATTATCGCAACTGGAACGTATTTAAAAGGGAAAGTTTTTATAGGTGATGTATCATATGAAAGTGGTCCAGATGGAGTAGCTGCATCGAATGAATTATCAAATGTTCTAAAAAAACTTGGCATTAGAATTCAAAGGTTTAAAACGGGAACGCCAGCAAGAGTAAATAGAAAGTCTATAGATTTTTCAAAAATGGAAATACAAGAAGGCGATAATGATGTTGATGCTTTTTCTTTTGAAGACGAAAATAGAATAGAAAATCAAATGCCATGTTATCTCACATACACTAATAAAAAGACACATGATATTATAAGAAAGAACTTACATAGATCACCATTATATGCTGGTACGATTGAAGGAGTGGGACCAAGGTATTGTCCATCTATTGAAGATAAGGTTGTAAGATTTGCAGATAAAGAAAGACACCAGATTTTTGTTGAACCAATAGGTAGAGATACCGAGGAAATGTATATACAGGGAATGAGCTCATCGCTTCCTGAAGATGTTCAGATTGAAATGTATAGAACACTACCTGGTCTTGAAAATTGTGAGTTTACTAGACCAGCCTATGCTATTGAATATGATGCAATTGAGCCAGACCAGCTAAAAAATTCTTTGGAATTAAAAGAAATATCAGGAATGTTTTTTGCTGGACAAATAAATGGTACATCAGGATATGAAGAGGCAGCAGCTCAGGGATTAATTGCAGGTATTAATGCATGTCAAAAAATCAAAGGAAAATCACCACTTATTATAGATAGATCAGAAGCATATATAGGAGTGCTTATTGATGATATAGTTACAAAAAGTACATCAGAACCATATAGAATGATGACATCAAGAGCCGAATATAGGCTTTTGTTAAGACAAGATAATGCTGATTTAAGGCTCACTGAATATGGACATAAAGTTGGGTTAATTAGTGAAGAAAGATATAAGAGATTTTTGGATAAAAAAAATCAAATTGAAAAAGAAATAGGTAGAATAAAAAAAGTTATAATAAAACCTACAGACAAGGTTAATGAAATACTTAGGAATAAGAATTCTACTGAAATCAAGACAGGTATGAAACTTTCAGAATTGATAAAAAGAACAGAACTTACGTATGAAGATTTAAGGGAAGTAGATATTGATAGACCAGAGCTTGATAAACAAGTGAGAGATGAAGTAGAAATAATGATAAAGTATGAAGGATATATAAAAATGCAAGAAAAGCAGGTAGAAGTTTTTAAAAAACTAGAAAGAAAACTTTTATCTGAAAAAATAGATTATGACAAAATTGAAGGATTGAGATTAGAAGCAAGGCAGAAATTAAATAAAATTAAACCATATTCAATTGGACAAGCGTCAAGAATATCAGGGGTTTCACCAGCAGATATTTCTGTTTTGTTAATTTATTTAGAAAAAGAAAAGATGAAAAAGAAAAATGAATTTTGATAATTTTTGTAAAGTATTTGATGAAAATTTAGAAAAAATCAATATTAAAATTGATATAGATAAAAAAGAAAAATATTTCTATTATATGAAACAATTACTTGAATGGAATGAAAAAATAAACCTTACATCAATCAAGGATGAAAAGGAGTTTATTGTAAAACATTATATTGATTCGTTAACAATTGTAAAGGAAATAAATGAAGAGGATAAAGTTCTTGATTTGGGAACAGGAGGAGGATTTCCTGGAATACCATTAAAATTGTTTTATGAAAAACTAGATATTTTTTTATTAGACAGTGTAAAAAAGAAATTAGATGTCATTAGAAACATAACTGATGAGATGCAGATAAATAAAATTACATTTTTACACGATAGAGCAGAAAATATACGGACAGGACTTGAAATATAGAGAAAAATTTGATATAGTTACGTCAAGAGCTGTGTCAAACCTAAGTGTTCTTACAGAATATATGCTACCATTAATAAAAATAGGAGGGAGAGCGATCTGTATGAAGGGACCAAATTATTTTGATGAACTAGAGAAATCGAAAAAATCAATTGAAATCTTAGGCGGCAGGATAGAGAGTCTTAAAAAAGTTATTGTTGGAGAAGAGGAGAGAAATATTGTTATCATAAAAAAAGAAAATGTTACTGTGAAAAAGTATCCTAGAAAAGCAGGAATACCAATAAAAAATCCAATTGAATAACTATTAAAAAATGATTCTGTTTTACATAAAACAAAAACAGAAGTTTACAGTTTGAATCATTGAAAATAAAGAGAAAGGATGATATCTTTTCTTTTTTTTTATTTTGTATAAAACATTGACTTTTTTCGAAAAATTTTATATTATTTATGTACTGTAAAATGATAGGAGGAAGATAATTTGGGACAAGTTATTTCAATAGCAAATCAAAAGGGAGGCGTAGGAAAGACTACAACAGCAATAAATGTAAGCACAATACTTGCAAAGAGAAATAAAAAAATTTTACTTATTGATGCAGATCCACAAGGAAATGCTACAAGTGGGGTTGGACTAGAAAAAAATGTTGAAAAGTCGGTTTATGATGTGCTTATAAATGATTTATCAATCAATGAAATTATACTAGATACATCAATAAAAAATCTAAGAGTATGTCCTGCCAATATAAATCTTGCAGGTGCAGAAGTAGAGCTTGTTTCTCAAATGTCTAGAGAGCAAAGATTAAAAGAAAAATTAGATGAAGTAAAAGAAGAATATGACTTCATATTTATTGATTGTCCACCATCATTAGGACTTGTGACATTAAATGCATTTACCGCATCAGATTCGGTGCTTATACCAGTACAATGTGAATACTTTGCATTGGAAGGATTAGGACAACTTTTAAATACAGTTAATTTAGTAAAGAAACATTTAAATAGAAATTTAGAGATTGAGGGAGCTGTTCTTACAATGTATGATATGAGAACAAATCTATCAAATCAGGTTGTAAAGGAAGTACAAAGATACTTTGGGGATAAAGTGTATAAGACTGTTATTCCAAGAAATATAAAACTGAGCGAAGCACCAAGCTATGGTATGCCTATTTCTATGTATGATCCTAAGTCAAAAGGTGCTAGGGCATATGAAAGATTAGCTAAAGAATTACTTACAAATACAGCTAGAAGACAAAAAGAAGAAAAAGAGGAGGAGTAAAATGACTAAAAAAACTGGATTAGGAAAAGGATTGGATGCATTATTCAGTACGCCAATAAACAATACTGAAGATAGTGTGAATGAAAAGAAAACAGAAAAAAAAGATGATAACATTGTTATAAAAGAAATAAAGCTAAATGAAATAGAACCTAATAGAAATCAAGCCAGAAAAGTTTTTGAAGAAAGTGCTCTTGATGAACTTGCAGAATCAATAAAAGAATATGGAGTAATTCAACCTATTATTGTAACAAAAAAAGATGGATATTACGAAATTGTAGCTGGAGAAAGAAGATGGAGAGCATCAAAAAAAGCTGGAATGAAGACAATACCAGCCATTGTAAGAGATGATAATTCAAGGGAAAATATGGAGATATCTCTTATAGAAAATGTTCAAAGAGAAGATCTAAATCCAATAGAAAAAGCTAGAGGACTAAGAACTTTAATGGATGGATATAATCTTACACAGGAACAAGTTGCTAAAAAAATTGGAAAAAGTAGAAGTGTAGTAGCAAATTCCGTTAGATTATTAAATCTTGATGAAAGGGTTATGAAGCTAGCTCTAGAAGGAAAATTATCAGAAGGACATTGTATATCTTTATTATCAATAGAAGATAAAGATGATCAATACAAAATGGCTGAGTATCTTGTAGAAACAGGAGAAACAGTTAGAGATGCAGGAAACAAGATAAAAAGAGCCAATAAATTAAAAAAGATAAATAAGAATGACAAAACAAAAGACACGAACTATACAGCAATATATAAGGATATAGAAGATCAGTTTAGAGGCTTTTTCGGAACAAAAGTAAAATTAGATGCTGGAGTTAGAAGTGGAAAAATAATAATAAAATATAGCTCAAATGAAGATTTGGAAAGAATATTAGGGTTATTAAAATAAAGAATTTATTACAAAGGATAAGTGAGAGCTTATCCTTTTTTTGTGGGAGGAAAAATGAAAGAATTTTTGAATAATGAAAATATAATTATTTTTGCAATTTTAATAAATGCTGCAATAGTAATAGGATTAATAATATACGTAATACATATAAATAAAAAATATATAAAATTTATGAAAAAAATAGGTAATGGAAGTAATATAGATGAACAATTAAGAAAATACATAAAAGAAGTTGAAGACATAAAAATTGAAAATAAGCAAATAGAGAATTACTATATAACTTTAAATAACAATATTGATTCTTGTATACAAAAGGTTGGAATGGTGAGATACAATGCATTTGCAGATGTAGGAAGTGATTTGAGTTTTGCATTAGCATTATTAGATAGAAATAATAATGGAATTATTTTAAATGGTTTATATGGATCAGATTCTTCAAACATATATGCAAAACCAATAAAAGATGGAATATCAACATACCAATTATCTGAAGAGGAAAAGGAAGCTATAAGTATTGCAGAGCAGAAGAAAAATTTCTATACCAAAAAAAGAAATAGAAAGTTGTATAGGTAATATGTAACAGTGGAAAAAAGAAAAAAGTTATAAACAAGTAAAAAAACACAACAATATCAACCAAAAGTGAATATTCTGTGGAAAAAAGATGTAAGTTAAATTTTACAAATATATAAAAATAGTAAAAAAGAATTATTAATATAATGTTAAAAAAATGAAATACTAATATATCAATAAAAAATAAATGTGGAAAAAATATTAAGTGAATTTTTTAAGATTAGAAAATACTTTTTCTAATTTTTTTTTTATAAATGCTAAAAATTAAGAATTTTAATATTTATAATAAAAGAAATAATAAAAATAAAATTTGGAGAAGTAGAATTGCTTGAAAAATAAAGATGTAAAACAAGTGTAATAAAACAATTTTTAAAAGTATAAAAATAAGAATTGATTTTTCCTTGTAATGGTATTTAATATTGAAAAATAAAAAAAATAATATTTATAATATAAAAATTAATATGAATAATTAATTAAAAAAATCTTAACACGATAAAATACAGTTATCCCAAGTAGTATATACATGATATATTATCGTAACAAACTAAAAAAAATTTTTATCTTATATTTTTTAATATAAGAAAAATAATGTGTTAAAAATAATAATATATTCTATAAAAGTATATATATAATAAGAAATTATAAAACTATAGTATTTTTATTATAAAAAATTTGCTAAAAAATAGTAATTGGTACTGATATTTAATAAAAGAACGTAAATAATAATGAAATAAATGTAATAAATATTATTAAAAATATTTTACAAAATATTTTCCTAACAAATATTGACAATAGTAGAGATATTATGCTAATATATATTTGTTGTTGGAGAAACTAATGGAGAGGTGGTCGAGTTGGTTGATGGCACCAGTCTTGAAAATTGGCATAGGTTTGTAGCCTATCGTGGGTTCGAATCCCACCCTCTCCGCCAATTATGGAATTGTTAGTTTCTATTTTTATACAAATATGGATAGAATTCTAGGGAAAAAGAAACTAGATCAAATTGAGAGCATTTGGAGATTTACCCAAGTGGTTGAAGGGGACGGTTTGCTAAACCGTTAGGGTTTCAAACGAGGCCGCGAGAGTTCAAATCTCTCAATCTCCGCCAAAAGACAGGTTTATATTTTTAATCTGTCTTTTTATTTTTGTCATTTTCTTTGAATATTTAAAAAATGTAATTGTTAATAAAATGAAATTTTTATTATTCATATGAAAAAAATAGAAAATCGAATTTGTCTTTTGAAGCTCAGTAAAATCAAAGGGTCTATGAAACTGAAAAAATATAAAAAAACTAGTAAAAATGATTAAATTAAAACATAAAAAAGTAATTTATTACAACTGTAAAAAAGCTAAAAACGTTGATATATCAATAAAAAACATGTTACGCATCAGAATCGAAAATTAGACATTTTTGTTATAAAAATAGATATTTATATTCATAAAAAAATTAAGAAAATAGTAAAAATTATTAATAATGTAATATAAAAAATTCAAATAACCAAAACAAAATGACAATTTAGAAATGTTATAAAACAGGGCTTTTAAGACTAACACTCTGATATATGTAAACAAGAAAATGTGATAATAATGGTTGAGAAATGTAATAAAAACATAAAAAATACTTACATTTTTAGTTTATTTTTTTATCAGCAAAAAAAATATTTTTAAATTTTACAAAAGTAATATAAAAATTTTTTTGTGACAAAAAAGAAATTCTACAGAACACCTGATATATCTAGCATTTATAACCGCTTAAAAATTTTATAAAAGTAATATTCTTTCTAATGAAAGAATATTGTTATAAAACTGAGATGAAACAAATAATAAAAGACACCAATGTAAACTAAACATAATGTTTGAATGGTAATGATTTAAAAATCAACAAAAAATAAAGAGATTAAAAATAAAGCAATTTTATGTAAAGAGTAAGAATGTAATAAAAGAATTTAGATATTAAAAAAAATCAACATGAAATTGCTTGATATAATAGTGAGAAAAAACAAAAGATATGGATAGAAAAATATGATTATTTCAGATCAT
>CAYYBL010000046.1:0-11667 GCA_964470175.1 uncultured Lachnospiraceae bacterium
GAATATACAGATGAAGTTACTCTTGCCAAGGCTTTAGAGGGACGTAGTGAGATATAATTTTGGGGGGATAATAAATGCAAAAAAATAAAAAAGTTGTTATCTTGGGAGGAGGCACGGGTACTTCTTTTATCGTAAAAGGTATGAAGTATTTCCCAATTGATTTAACTTGCGTTATTACTGTTTCAGACGATGGATCAAGCACAGGAAGACTTAGAAGAGAGTTTTCAATACCTGCTGTTGGTGATATACGAAAAGTTCTTAGCAACCTATCAACATTGCCAGATGAAGTAAGAGATGTCATGGAATATAGAATATCAACATACAGTGATTTAAATGGACATGCGCTAGGAAATTTGGTACTTACTACACTTATAAAAGAGACAGGAAGTTTGAAAACTAGCATAGAGTATTTAAGTAAAATTTTAGATGTTAAACAAAAAGTTCTTCCTCTTTCTGAAGATAATCTCACTCTTATGGGAGAAACTTTAAATGGAGAGGTAATTGAAGGAGAAGAGGAAATTACAAAGGCACATAAAAAATTTAAAAGATTTTTCTACAAAGAAAAACCACATATACTTCCAGAAGTATTAGAAGCCATAAGTGAAGCAGATCTTATTATTTTGAGTATAGGAAGTTTGGTTACGAGTGTTATGCCTCATATAATATGTGAAGATGTTGTAAGAGCTATCAGACATTCGAATGCAAAATTAATGTATGTATGTAATGCGATGACTCAACCTGGTGAGACAGATGGATTTGGAGTTTCAAACCATGTGGATTTATTAGAACAATATCTAGGAAAAGATACTATAGATGTTGTAATTGCAAGTAATACAAAGATTTCTAAAGAGATGCTTGAAAAATATTCTACTGAAGAACAAAAAGATGAGGTTCCAATCGATTATGAAAGAATGAAGGATAGAAGATTTGAACTTATTGAAGATGATTTACTTACCACAGCTGATGGAACAATAAAGCATAATAGTTTAAAATTAAGTGCAGTAATATTTGCATATTTAATGAGGTAATAATAGGCATTTCGAGGGACATGAAAAAAATGCCGTAATAAATTTGAAAAAAAACTTGTACAAAAATGTTAAATATGATATAAAATTACTTAAATAGATTTTCTTTTAGAAAGGGGTAGTTAAATTGGAGGAAGTAGAAGATAAGGAAAAGAAAACTATACTTGTTGTTGATGATGAGCAAAGTATAATGGAATTATTGGTATATAATCTTCAAAAGGAAGGATATAATACTTTAGAAGCATATGATGGAGTTGCAGCAGTTGATTTGGCAAAAAATGAAAAGCCAGATTTGATTTTATTGGATGTTATGATTCCAAAATTAGATGGAATTTCTGTATGTAAACAAATAAGGTATGCATACAATATTTCAAATGTTCCAATATTAATGATTTCTGCAAAGGATACAGAGTCTGACAAAATAGTAGGACTTGAAATGGGAGCAGATGATTATATAACAAAACCTTTCCAAATTAGAGAAGTTATGGCAAGAATTAAGGCAAATTTAAGAAAAGCAGATTTAAATGCTAACATGGAACTTAAAAATGCTGAGAATAATAAGAAAAAAGAAAATATTATATCTGTAGGAGATTTAACACTTGACTTAAAGAAAGTAGAAGCAAGAGTAAAAGGTGAGATAATAAATCTTACTAAAAAAGAGTTTGATGTATTAAAATATCTTGCAAGTCAACCAGGAGAAGTAGTTACAAGAGAAATGCTACTTCGTGATGTGTGGGAATATGAAGAATACGTTGGAGCTATCAGAACAATAGATGTTACAATGAACAGAATAAGAGACAAGATAGAAAAAGATAAAGCAAATCCAAAAATCCTTATTACAAAAAGAGGAGTTGGATATTATGTTACAGATAAAGTAAGTGAATAAAAAACAAAAAAGATTAAGCAATTTAGTTTATACTAAGTTGCTTTTTTTACTTGAATAAAAATAAACATAAGTATATAATTATAAAATGATTAGATTAAAATTACTTTTTAATTTATGAGGTATAAGGATGTTAAAAAGCTTACAATTTAAAATAATTATTTCATTTATAATATTTGGTATGATTTTTGCATTTGGGATTAGTATCATAAATGTAAATAATCTTGAGAAAATAAATGATGGAGTTTTGAAAGTCGATTCGGCAGGTGATACAAAGGTACTTATAGATGAAAATATAGAGTATATAAAAAGAACAACGATTATTCTATCTACAGCATATATTATCTGTATGATACTAATTGGTATAGTTATTTCTAAAGTGCTTATATCTCCAGTGGAAAGCTTGGTTAAGTCTGCTGAACATGCGACAAAAGGAATGAAATACAATGAAATTGGCAAAAGTAAAAATGAAATAAAAAATTTGGCTACTACTTTTGATCAAATGAATAATGAACTTAAGGAAAATTTGAATGAAGCAACAAGAGCTAGAAAACAGACAGAAGCTATACTTTTGCATATGACAGATGGTATTCTTGCTTTCAACATGAAGGGAGATCTTATTCATATAAACCCAGCAGCTCAAGATTTTATGAAAATCACCACAGAAAATTCTTTCAATGAAATATTTGAAAAGTATGGTGATGACATGAATCTTGAAAAGATTATATATTTAGAGAATATGACATCATTCCAAAAGAAGATTGTACTTGAAGATAAAACGATAAACCTTTTATTTGCACCATACAAAGATGAAAATGAGAGAGCAGCTGGTATGGTAGTCGTTGTACAGGATATTACTGAACGTGAAAGATTGGATTCAATGAGAAAAAGATTTGTCGCAGATGTATCTCACGAGCTTAAAACACCAATTACATCTATCATGGGATATGCAGACACTCTTCTTGAAGATGAAGTTGATAGTGAAACAAATCAAAAATTCCTAAATAGAATTTCTGGTGAAGCTGCAAGAATGTCAAAACTTGTAAATGATCTTCTAGTTCTTTCAAAATATGACTCTTCAAGAAATAATAATATAGAAAAAGCACCATTTGATTTAGGCAAGCTTACAAAAGAAATGTTTGAGAGCTTAGAGATAGAAATGGCAAAGAAAAATCTCGTAGGTGATTGCTATGTTACATCAAATGTACCACTTGCATATGCAGATAAGAATGGTATAGAAAGAGTTATTGTAAATGTTCTTACTAATGCCATAAAATATACACCTGATGGAGGCGAAGTACAAGCATATGTTGGTTGTGTTTATAATGATGCATATATAAAAATTATAGATACAGGCATAGGTATACCAAAAGATGATTTGGATAAAATCTTTGAAAGATTTTATAGAGTGGATAAAGCTCGTACAAGACAAATGGGCGGCTCTGGACTTGGTTTATCTATCGCAAAGGAGATTATAGATCAAAACAATTGTAAAATAGATATAAAAAGTGAAGTTGGAAAAGGTACAGAAGTCGTTATAAGAATACCTACAATTAAGGGAAGAGAACAGGAAATAAAAAAAGAAGAAAAAATAGAAAAAGCTATAAAGGAAAATATCGTAATGTAGAGATTCATAAGATAAGTTTTTAAAGAGAGGAAACGCTTATGGTTGGAAAAACAATTTTAATAATAATTGGATTTGCACTTGTTACACTTATTTTATATTTTTCATATAGAGTCGATGAAAAAAAGGAAATTGGTGGATTTAGCAAGAAGAGTGATTCTGAAAAGAAAAAGAATGTATTTAACTTTGAAAAGATATTAAATAAGGAAAAAAACATAGAAAGAATCAAGGGTTTAATCGGAAAAATTTCTGGTGTGAAAAATATAATTGGAAAAAGTGTAGCGGAAGACGAAGAAGAGGATTTAGAAGATGAAGAACCAGAAGAGGCAAAAGAACTTTCAAGTGAAGAAAAAATAGAAGATGTACAGGATAACAATCAAGAAGTAAATTTAGATAAAACATTAGATGAGGATCTTCTAGAAGAACTTATTTTAGACAATGACTTCATAACTTTAGATGATGTGGATAGAAATGAGAAAAAAGAAGAAACAGTAGAATCTACAGATGAAACACAAGAAAATGACACTATAGAAGATGGTGATATTGAGGACAATGATTTTGATGAAAATGATATAAGAAATGTATTAGAAAATGCCGACAATCTAGGTATTAAGATAGAAAACATGGAAGAAAAAAAAGAGGAGCAGATTTTTGTCAGAGGATATGACTATGATAGAGATGAATTAGAGAATATGGAAGAGATAATGTCTATCATAAGTCCTAAGAGATATACAAGAAAAAGAGAAGAAGTAGTGGCACATCCAATAGTTAAGAAAAAGAAGAAAGCCTCAAAAAGATATACAAGAAAAAAAGAGAAAGTAAATAAAAAAGCTGAAATTATAGAAAGAGATGATGTAAAGAAATATTATTCAACAGGAAGAATTTTGAGTAAGAAAAACAAAATAGATACAAGTGGTGATTCAGTAGACTATAAAGATATGTTTTCTAAGGCGGCAGATGATGTAAAAGTTGAAGAACCAAAAGTAAATGATGAAATTTTGGCGCCAAAGAAAAGAGGAAGAAAAAGTAAAAAAGAGGATGATGTAGAGGTTATTACAATCGACAGATCTCTTATTGATCCTTTTAGAACAAAGAGAGAAGAGCATACTGCTAAAAAAAGAGGTAGACCAAGGAAGTCATAAATAAAAGCAGAAATAATGAAAGTGTTGAAAAATTGACAAATTTAATATATAATAGACAAGCTATGTGAAGGAAAAGAAAGGTTTTTAAATGAGCGACGAAAAGATAGAAAAAACAAAAAAGGTAGTTGAAGAAAATAAAGAAAAAATAAGTACAGATAAGATTAGTGGGAAGGAAGCCTTCAAAGATGTTATGGAATGGGTTTATTGCATTATTATTGCTTTGGTTTTAGCCCTTTTATTTAGATATTTTATTGCCACACCAACAATAGTAAAACAAAGATCAATGTATCCAACTCTTGTAGAGGACCAAAGACTTATCTTAAATAGAACATTTAGAATAGTAGGATATAAGCCTAAAGTTGGTCAAATTATAACATTTGAAGCTCCATCAATAGAATATGGAGATGAGGTAGATCAATCGAATCCAGTGGCAATATATTTAAATGAACCTAAGGGATTAGCAAGCAAATTTGTATACTATTGCATGGAGATTACAAAAGTAAGCTACATAAAAAGAGTCATTGCAGTTGAGGGCGATCATGTAAAAATAGAAAATGGAAGAGTATATGTAAATGGTATATTACAGGAAGAAAAGTACCTTAAAGATGATGTTAATACAGAATCTTCAAGATATAACGACTTTATAGTGCCAAAAGATCATGTATTTGCAATGGGTGATAATAGAACAAAAAGCACTGATTGTAGAGAATTTGGATGTGTTCCTTACAACAAGATAGAAGGAATTGTAGCTTTTAGATTTTGGCCATTGAGTCAAATAGGTACGATAAAATAGGAGCTATTAATTTGAGATTTAATGAAATTATAGGAAATGATGATAAAAAAGAATACTTAAATAATATTATAAAAAACCAAAAAATTTCAAATAGTTATATTTTCACAGGAAATAGTGGTATAGGAAAAATGCTTTTTGCAAGAGAATTTGCAAGAAAAATTTTGTGCCTAGAAAACGGAGATGATAATTGCATATGCAAATCTTGCGTTTCAATAAGTAATGGAAATCCTGATTTGATTATCCTTGATAAACAAGAAGATGAAGAATTGGATGCAAGAAAAGAAGAAAGTATTAAAGAATATGAAAAATTAAATGGTATAAAGTCAAAGAGATCATCAAGATCAAAAAAAGAGGATAGTGAGACAGAAAAGAAGAAAAAGAAACTTATAACAGTGGATGATGTAAGAAATCTTATTAGTAAGCTTGCCCAAAAGCCAATCTGTTCACAAAGAAAAGTTTGTATTATAAATGATGCGGATACTATGAATAAAAATGCACAAAATTGTCTTCTAAAAACTCTTGAAGAACCACCTGGATTTCTAACTATTATTCTTGTGGTATCAGATACAAACAAATTATTAAGCACTATAAAATCAAGATGTAATATTATAAAATACGGTCCAATTGCAGATGATGTACTAGAAAAATATGCGATAAAGTATTTGGGATATGATGAAATATCCAAAAATATGATAAGAGCATTTGATGGAAGTATAGGTCGTGCTAAAGAATTAAAAGGAAACATAGATCAGTATTCACAGATAGAAAATTTTATTTCAAATGTCGATAAGGATAATCTAATAGATTTTATAAAAAATTCAAAAGTAATCTATGATAAAGAAAATATTACAGATATTTTAGACTATATAGTAGTGTGCTTATATTCAAAAACAAATGATAAATACAGTAAATATATTGAGTGTATAAAATATGTAAATGAGTGCAACAAAAGGCTTATGTCAAATACGAATTTTAATATGTGTTTGGATGATATGGTACTTAAAATTTGGGAGGAAATAAATGAAAACCGTTACAGGGGTGAGGTTTAAAAAACCCGGAAAAATATATTACTTTGATCCTGGAAGTCTTTCTTTAGAAAATGGAATGGAGGTCATAGTAGATACATCACTTGGAGACGAACTTGGAGAAGTTGTGATTGCAAGAAAAGAAGTTCCAGATGAGAAAATACAAGATACATTAAAAAAAGTAATAAGGATTGCTACTTGGAAAGATAGGAAAAATAGAGATAATTATAAATCACGAGAGCCAGAGGCATTTAGGATTTGTCAAGAAAAAATAAAAAAACATGAATTGCCTATGAAGCTTGTAGATGTAGAATACAAGTATGATGGAACAAAACTTATTTTTTACTTTACCGCAGATGGAAGAATTGACTTTAGAGAACTTGTAAAAGATTTAGCTTCTGTATTTAAGACAAGAATAGAGCTTAGACAAATAGGAGTTAGGGATGAAGTTAAAAGATGTGGAGGAAATGGTATTTGTGGTAGAGAATTATGTTGTTCAACTTTTTTAGGAAATTTTGAAGTTGTTTCTATAAAAATGGCAAAAGAACAAGATATATCATTAAATCCTTCTAAGATTTCTGGCAATTGTGGAAGATTGATGTGCTGCTTAAAATATGAACACGAAGTATATGAAGATAAATTAAAAAGACTTCCAAAAGTCGGAGCAATAGTAAAAACTGCCGATGGTGAGGGAGAAGTAGATACAGTAGAAGTTTTAAAAGAAGTGGTACGAGTAAGACTTGAGAAAGATGGAGAAGTAGCATATAAAAAGTTTTTAGCAAAAGATATAGAAATCATAAAGGATGCTACAGAGGATAAAGCAAAAAATACTAGTGCAGAAGAAGAAAAAGAACTTGAAGAACTAGAAGAACTTGAAAAAACTGATGCAAAGGAAGAAGAGGATATATAGTTTGTTGCTATATGAAAATATAGTTTAATAAATGGTTTATAGATAACCAAAAAATCTAAAATTTTTTAAGGAGGCGTTTGAAAATGGCATATAAAATCAGTGAGCAGTGTATCAAATGCGGAGCATGCGCTGCATCATGTCCTATGACATGTATAAAAGAAGGCGATGCTGCATATGAAATTGATCCAAATGTTTGTATTTCATGTGGAACATGTAAGGGAGTATGTCCAGTAGGAGCTCCAAAATCTGAAGACGAACAATAGAGAGCTACAGAGGTAGCTCTTTTTTTACTTGATAGGAAAGTGCTCTGCATTTCCTATCAAGTAAAAACCTTCGGCAAACAATGCACAAAAGAACTTTATATTTCTTATAATATAAGGTCTTCTGATAAATATATTTAAATTCTTGAAAATAGAGCTTTTTTTTAGTATAATAACTCTGTTATGGAGAAGATTAGGAGATATTTATTAATCACAATTATTTTAGTAGTACCAGTTTGCATTTCGATGCTTATTGAAAAATACGTGTATCCAGATGTGTTTTTTGATATGAAGAGGGCAGGCTTTGTTATTTGGTATTTATATGTGACCTTTTTTATTATATATAGATATATAGAGGAAAATGTTAAGATTTCCAAGAGAAATGTCACAAAATTAGTTTTCTCTATTCTTTTATCATTTATTGTACTTGTGAGTAAAAAAGATATACATTTTTTTATCACGGGTAGTTTAGAAGTATTACTTATTTTTTTCATAACAAATACTATAGAAAAAAAGTGGAAATATGTAGGACAAGGTATAAATGATGTATGTATGCTATTATATAATGTACAAGCTGCAGTTTTGATATTGGCAAATTCATTTATTACCAAAACAATGATATCAAATCTTGTTTATATTGAAGACTTAGTGGGAAATTCTGTGCTTTATATTTCTACAGCAATTATTGTTTTTATTATTTCATTTATCCCAATGAAAAGAACAAAGATTACATATAAAAGTGAAATTGCTTGTATTATTGTGGTTGCATCAATATATATATATTCGAGTGTCTTTTTCGGGAATAATTACTCTATAGCATATGGATATGTGGATCTTCTAGAACAAGAATATGTATATAGAAATGATCTAAATACTATAAAGAAAACAGCAAATAAAGAAGATTTTTATAAAGAAGAAATAAAAGACTGTCGAAAAAAAGATGAAAAATTACCAGAAAACCCAAATGTCATAATCATTTTTACAGAAGGATTATCTACTTTACCAATTGAAGATGAAAGAGATTTCATGTGTAATACAAGAGAATACGAATCAAAATCACTTTCATTTGAATACTATTATAATCACACTTTTGCCACAAATCATGCATTAATGGGACAATTATACTCTGGATTTCAATATGATAACTTTGAAAATAATAAGTTAGTTTCTTTACAAGAAATATTTAAAGATAATGGATATCGTACTTCACTTATAAATGTAGAACCGACAAATGGCGACTTTAAAGACTATTTAGTAAGATTTAATTTTGATGATTTGCTTGAACCAACGGATGAAGTTGATGGAAATGGTCAAACATATTCAGATAAAGAAGCTTATGAAACACTTTATGATATTGCAATGGACCTTGAAAACGGAGGAAAACCATTTTTACTTACAATGTATACGGTTGGCACACATATTTCATTCGATGGTATTTACAATAAATACGGAGATGGGTATAACAAGATTTTAAATAAATTCTATGATATGGATATACAATTTGGTAATTTTATGGAAAAATTTAATAATAGCAAGCTTGCAAATGATACAATTGTAGTGTTTACAGCTGATCATGGAAGTGTGGCAGAAGTCGAGTATAAATCAACATTTGAAAATCACGGAAGAAATCATTATGGACTAGATAGAATACCATTATTTATTTATTACAAAGGTATAATGCCAGAAAGAATAGATGCAGAAAGTAGAACTTCTATTGATTTTGCTCCAACATTATTAGATTATTTAGATATATCAGCACCAAATTATTTCCTTGGAGAGTCACTTTTCTCTGAACCTCATGATGAAGAAATAGAGCATATATACAGAGATGACTCTGTATATGCAAAAACAATTGGTAGGGCAGTGTATCTTTTAACTCCTAAAGAAGAAAAAGATATTAAAAAAATGATTTTAAGATATTTTTCAATTTCAACAGATAGATAATGGAGTGGCATAGCTACTCCTAAAATTTTGGAGGTCAAAAATAGAAAAACTTCAAAGTATAATAGAAAACATAACTAAATACATGGTAAGAGTTATAGCTATAATCGTTTTGATTATAGGAATTCTTTCAATTTTTATTTCGCGGATATTTTAAAGGAGCTACATTCTATCATCTAGATGAAAAAACATACTTTAAATTTTCTGTTCGGAATAGAGTTTATTCTTATTGCTCTAATTATGATATTTGCTATTTCAATAGTGGAGAAAAAATTTCCAAAACAGATAAAGGGTATTTATATGTTGATATTTTTTTCTGCTATTTCTATGGCATTTTTTTTATATTGGATAGATGCCATGAAATTACCACCAAGTAATGATCAACAGCTTATAAATGAAATGGCTATAGCATTAAAAAATAATTATATTTCAAACTATATGAAAGAATCTCAATATTTATTTTTATATCCTTATCAAATAGGAATTACATTTGTAGTATGTACCATATACAAAATTTTTGGTGAAAATTTTTTGTGTGTGCAATACGTAAATTGTGTTTGTTCAATCATAAACATGTTTCTTCTGTATTATATTTCCAAAAAAATCTTCAGAGATAGTGATATAGGCATAAGTAGAATGCTTAGCATATTAATTTTTATTTTTTCATTTTATTTTATGTTTTATAACGTACATGTCTATGGAAATATTATTGGACTTACATTTGCACTAATGTCCACTTTATTTTTTACGATGTATTTAAATAGTGAAAAAGTAAGTTGCAGTGCTATTTCAGCTATTTTTATTTCAATTTCAGTGATTATAAAATCAAATTATCTAATTTTTTTGTGTGCATTTATGATATGTATGTTTTTAGATATAATAAAAAAGAGGAAAATAAAACTATTAATACCAACTATTATTTTTATAATTACGTATGAAGCAGTAAGTATAGGATTTTCAAGTTTTGTAAAATATGGGTTAGGATTAGATTTAGCTAAAGGCACGCCAATGATATGCTACGTATATATGGGAATTTCTGATTCTGATAATAGTACGCCAGGTTGGTTTAATAATACGAATGTAGATTTATATCGTGAAAGTGGATACAACAATGAAGTTACTAAAGAAACTACAATAAAACTGATAAAAGAAAGAATGCATTTTTTTGTATCAAACCCAATCGAAGGTATGAAGTTTTTTTCAGTAAAATTAGCATCTACATGGCTAAATCCTACATTTCAAACAATATGGATCTCGTATCCTGGAGCAAGATACAAATTTGATGAAAACTATGCTCATTACATAAGTTATCATGCAAAGGCATTAAGCATGCTTGATGGAAAGATTTACGATGTAGAAGAGGTACTTTTTGACAGTTTTGAAATTTTAGTTTTTGTTTTTGCAGGTATTGGTATTTTTAAACTTGCAAAGAATAAAGAAAATGTTTCAAAATATACATTAGCTATAATTTTTATGGGAGGCTTTATATTTCATAGTGTATGGGAAACAAAAGCAATATACGTAGTTCAATATTATTATTTGCTTTTACCATATACTGCATTTGGAATAAAAGTATTTATAGAATTTTTAAAAATGAAATTTGAAAAAAGGGGAGTAAAATTACTTGCTGATAAAAATTTAAACTAAATCTATGAAAATTTTTTAAAGTATTATATAATTTATAATATTAGGGAGGAAAAAATATGGAAAATTATGATGAACCTTCTGTGATTAGAGAATTAGATAATAGTATACTTTCACAGACTTTTTTTAGGATGTTTATGGGACTTTTGGCGAGTGCTATTGTAGCTTTTGGCACATATTATTCTGGTGCATATATAAAACTACTTACAAGTGGTACATATATAGGACTTGCTATTTTAGAAGTTGTACTTGTTCTTGTTTTTTCATTTGCATTTAAGCGCTTATCTTCAACAGCTGTGACAATTTTATTTTATGGATATGCAGCATTAAATGGTATTACTCTTTCTACATTATTTGCGATATATGAAATAAGTTCAATGGGATATTGCTTCTTGGGGACAGCTATAATGTTTGGAATAT
>CAYYBL010000047.1:0-11114 GCA_964470175.1 uncultured Lachnospiraceae bacterium
GCGGACTTGGTATAGGAATTGATAGACTTGTAATGCTTCTTACAGATCAAACAACTATAAGAGATGTATTACTATTTCCAACTATGAAACCTTTAAGCTAATAGATTTGTAGTTACCAAAGAAAAAAGAAAGAGGAAAAATGAAAAAAATTAGTTTGAAAAGAGTGCTAACTTTTACATCAATTGCAATTGTGCTTTTAATATCAATACTTTCTCAAATGAATGTAAAAGCATATAGTATCGAATGGATCATAAATAACAGGATGGGAAAGATAGTTGATGGATTAATAGTATTTGTATTTATGTACATAATACTTGGTATATATGATTTATTTAAAGATAGCAAAAAGTCAGGAATCATTGATTTGCTATGTGCAGGAGCTTTTGCAGTATTACGTATGAAATTGACTTATCATTATTCTTTATGGAGTGAAGCAGGTTTTATTATATTATTTCTTATTTTTGCTATTTTTTCAGTTTCAAACATTCTTTATGTAATTAAAAACCATAATGAAAAAAATATAATAATTGATATTATTATTTCAATGGTCTTATTTGTTATTTGCTCAGGGATAGTATTTATTCCAGTAATGCAGATGAAAAAAATTAACAATGAAAATTTTAAAGCATTAACTGAAAATATAGATGCTATTTGGAAGGACGAAGATAAACATTTTTATCTTGTGAATAAGAATGATGAGTTTTTAGATTGTTATGATGTGCTAGATGAAAACTTGAAAAAAGAAAAATCAATAAATACACATTTTGAAAGAAATGGAATTTTGCAGATATATAGTGGAGAGAAAAGTAGCACAATTGGAATAGGCTACGATAATGAGGACAAGAATTGTTATGTGTACAATAATTGTCTTGATAAGGTGTGTAAGTTAAAAAGTCTAGAAAAGATAGATAAATATAAAAGCATGGTGAGAAACAGATCGTATTTGGAGGAATTATTAACTCAAGCTAAAAAAAGTGGAATGATTAAATATGACGAATTAAAACAATTAATGATTACTGAAGAAGAATGCTTATATGATGAATTCTTTTCAGATGGAAGCGAGATTGTCTATAAAGATGATGAGTATTATGGATATAAGGATGCAGATGGGCATACACATGTTAATGAGAAGGATGAATTTATAGTCAATATTTATGACAAATATAGAGTTACATACTTTCCACTAAAACATAAATATGAAATAATATCAAAAGAAGATAGTGAAGATAGAAGAGAATATGATTTTGTGATGCCTTATAATAATTTTATGGTTTGTTGCAGAGAAGATCGTTATGAGATACTAAGTACTGATGACTTAAATGTATTATTTAAGATGGATATCAATTATGGTGAGGATTATAATAATTTGACTTCTAAGGACTTTTTAGATGAAAGATTAATAAATGTATATGCAGATGAAAGTGTAATATTATTAGATAATTATGGTGAAGATGGTGACTGTAACGAAACATTAATAAGATTTGATAAGGAAGAAAAAACAGCAGAATTTGTGGTTGATAATATAAGAGAGGTCGTATCGTGGGATGCTCTACACGAATTACCAAATATTTTGTACACATATGGGGAAATATTTGATGAAGAGTCGTAAAAATATATAAAAAATCAATGTCGAAAAAAATAACATTAGAAAGGTAAGTAAGAAAATGATTTTGGAAAACAAATTAAATATTACTGACCCAGCAGAGCTTGCGAGAGAAGAAGAAAGAATTAGTAAGAAAAAAGCTAAAGAAATGTTTGAAGAGGGTTTTCTAAATAAATTAAAAGCAGGTACATTTGAAAGTTTAAAACGAATTCATGAATACTTATTTGAAGATATATATACTTTTGCAGGAGAAATAAGGAAAGTAAATATAGCAAAAGGAAATTTTAGATTTACACCACTTGCTTATCTTGAAGAGGCAATTAAGAAAATTGAAGAAATGCCTGAATCAACTTTTGAAGAAATAATTGAAAAATACGTTGAAATGAATATAGCACATCCTTTTAGAGAAGGAAATGGAAGAAGTACAAGAATATGGCTTGATTTAATTCTAAAACAAGAGTTGAGTGTTGTAGTTGACTGGAGTAAGGTTGATAAAACAGATTATTTGCTTGCGATGGAACGTAGCCCTATAAAAGATACTGAAATTAAAGAATTATTAAAACATAGTCTAACAGATAAGGTTGATGATAGAGAAGTGTACATGAAAGGTATAGATAATAGTTATTTATATGAGGGTTATATCTCATTTAAAACAGATGAATTATAAATTATAAATATATTAAAATAGCTGGTTGGCAAACTGCCAACTGGTTATTTTTTGTCATATTAAATATATTAATTATTTAGGAGGATATATGAAAAAGATAACAAAATTATTTGGTTGGGGATGGTTTAAATTTTCTAAATGTATATTGGGACTTTTTATAAGCTCTCTTGCTGTAAATTGGTTTGTCATTCCAAACGAATTATATACAGGAGGGATTTTAGGACTTTCACAGATTATTAGGTCGCTTATAAAGTCTACTTTCAATATCAATACGAGTTTTGATATAAGTTCTGTTATTTATTATTTAATTAATATTCCATTGTTTTTAATTGCATATAAGCAAATAAGTAAGAAATTTTTTATAAGGACATTATTTGCTGTAACGTTAAATTCAATATTTTTGATACTTATACCAATACCTGAAAATCCATTAATAGATGATGTGATAGGAAATATTCTTATTGGCGGTATATTAGCAGGTATTGGAATAGGTATGATTTTAAGTACTGGCGGATCATCAGGAGGCACAGATATTTTAGGCGTTGCATTAAGTAAGATGAATAAAAAGCTTACTGTAGGAATGATAAATCTAATATTTAATATAGTAATTTATGGTATATGTGGAATAAAATATGGTGTTGATATAATGATTTACTCTATAATTTATGCTATATTTGAATCAATTTTGATTGACAGAAATCATACACAAAATATTTGTTCAGAAGCATTTATTTTTACAAAAGAAAATCCTCTAACGATGATACAATTTATAAATAATGAATTAAATCGAGGAGCTACGTACTGGGAAGCAATAGGAGGATATACAAATACTAAAACATATATAGTTTATACTGTACTTAGTAAGTATGAACTCATGAGACTTGAAAGACATATGAATGAATTTGATGAAAATGCTTTTATGGTGGGTGATGACGGTGTAGATGTACATGGGCATTTTGAAAAATACTTAGTATAATATGTAACGCAAGATTCTTAGAAACAATGAAATTTACATAATTCCCGGAAAGTGGTATAATGAGAATAGGGTTTTGTTGAAAGTTTTGGTATTATTGTTTTTTACAGAAAGGAAAAAAGTATGAGACGGAAAAGTGGTACAGTTTTGATGATTGCTTTGATGGCAAGTATGCTTCTTGTAGGATTAATGATGGTTGTAGCCATCCTTGATCCGATTGAGATTGAAGTGGTTTACGCAAATGAAATTGAAACTACCGAACTTGATGTTGAAACGGAGTCAGAGACAGAAACAGAAACTGATACAACAAAGATTTCTGATGAAGAAAAAAAAGAGATTCAGTCAGAAATAGATTACTTAAATTCTGAAGGCTATGGTGATTTTGATATAGATCGTGGGATGTTGGCCATGAATTATTTTATCACTTATCAACATTTGTCACCTGAAGGTGCGGCAGGTATTGTTGGAAATATGTATGCAGAGAGTAGGTTTAAACCAGAGGCAAATAATGGAAGTTATATTGGCATATGCCAGTGGGATGCATCTATTAGATGGCCTCGGATATCTGCATGGCTTGCTGAAAACGGCTACTCATACGACAGCTTTGAAGGACAGCTGACTGCCATATTCGAATCGACTGACGCAGATTATTATCAAGATGTTTTTTCACAGATGAAGAACATGTCTGATGAAACATATGCGTCGCTTGTCTGGTTAAATGATTATGAAGTCGCACCTGGCCAGGCAGAAGATGTGAGGCAAAAGGCAGCGATGCTTGCTTTAGACTATTTTCAGCTAATTTAAGAAGTAATATCAAAACCCTACTCCCAGCAGATGTAATATCTGCTGGGAGTTTATTTTGTAAACTATAAATTATTGATTTTATTAAAATTAAATGATAAAATGTCGTATATCTTAAAATAGGAGTCATATTATGTTTTTTAATACAGGCTATGGTGGATTAAATAAAAATATTATATATGGATTACTTATAATACTTGCAATATGGTCACTTGCAAGTATGGATAGAAGTTCTTGGATTTCCTTATTACTTACACTTCCTGCAGTGCTTTTATCAATTACATTTCATGAATTTGCGCATGCATATGTTGCTGATAGGTATGGAGATACTACACCAAGAAGTCAAGGGAGGCTCTCACTTAATCCTATAAAACATTTAGATTTTATGGGTTTTATTTTGATGATGTTTGCTCATATTGGTTGGGGAAAACCAGTGCAAATTAATCCAAGTAATTTTAATTCAAATAAATCAGTAAGTTTTTGTGAAACTATGGTATCACTTGCTGGACCAGTTGCAAATTTTATACTAGCAGTTATTTCTGCGTTTATTATTGCAATTCTAGACAGAATTGGCGCAGATGCAAATAATTTAGTAAGTATTTTTATGATTTTTTTGACTCTTTTCACATATATGAATATAGGCTTAGGACTTTTTAATCTTATACCACTACCACCACTTGATGGTGAAAAAATTTTTAGAAACGTTATACCATACAAATTTAGAGAATGGTTGGATGTAAATTATTACACATTATATGTAGTTTTTATTATATTATGGATATTTGGAATATTAGAAGTGTTAATTGCTCCTATGGTTTCAAGTGTTGGAAACTATTTAATAAGCGGAGTAATGTATTTAGTTAATTTGATATAGAGAGGGAAAAATGAAAGATACGTTAATAATGGGAATTGAATCTAGTTGTGATGAGACATCTATAGCTATTGTAAAAAATGGTAGAGATGTTCTTTCAAATGTCATAAATTCCCAAATAGATATACATACAGAATATGGAGGAGTTGTACCAGAGATAGCATCTAGATGTCACATAGAAGTTATAAATCAGATAATGAAAAAATCACTGAAAGATGCAAATGTCAGTATAGATGATATAGATGCTATAGCTGTGACAGAAGGGCCAGGACTTGTAGGAGCGTTATTAGTGGGAGTTTCATATGCGAAGGGATTAAGCTATGTCACTAAAAAACCTCTTATTGGGATAAATCATATAGAGGGGCATATAGCTGGAAATTATATTTCTCATAAGGATTTAAAACCACCATTTTTGTGTTTGATAATTTCAGGAGGACACACAAATCTCGTAAATGTAATAGATTATACAAAATTTGAGATTATTGGAAAGACTCGAGATGATGCTGTGGGTGAGGCATTTGATAAAGTGGCAAGAGTAATAGGACTTGGATATCCGGGTGGCCCAAAGATAGACAATCTAGCAAAAGAAGGAGAACCAAATATTGAACTTCCAATTACTCATTTTGATGAAGAGTGCTTAGACTTTAGTTTTAGTGGTATAAAGACAGCTATTATAAATATGCATCACAAAAATCCCGATATAAATAAAGCAGATCTATGTGTAAGTTTTGAGAAAACAGTTACACAGATGCTCACGGCTAATGTGAAAAAAGCAGTTATGAAATACGGTGTAGATAAAATAGTCATGGCAGGAGGCGTTTCTAGAAATTCATACATAAGGAATGGATTTGATGAATTGGGAAAAGAACTTGGCATAGAGGTTTACTACCCTGAACCAATTTTATGTACTGATAACGCTGCGATGATTGCTTCAATGGGATATTATGACTATTTGGAAGGAAAATTTTCAGATTTAAAATTAAATGCAATTCCAAATTTAAAAATTGGATAGATATTGGAGGTATTAAAATGTTTGCAATTATTGAACTTGCTATTATAGGATTGATTTTTTATTTTTATTATAAGTCAGGTAATTATCAAAATAAAAATTTAAAAACTAAATATCAAAATGCAAAAAACTCATATGCAGCTGACTGTAAAAAGTTTGATAATATCACTATTTTAAACGATGATTCTCAAGGAAATAGTAAATTTATTTCGGCTCAAGATGATGCAATAAAATATTCAAGAAGAGATTTATTTGATGAGCCTATAAAAGAATTTCATAAAAGACATTATGATTCAAATATAAACTAGAAAGGGAAAAAAATTGGCAATATACATAATAGGAGATTTACATCTATCGCTTGGCATAGATAAGCCAATGGATATTTTTGGAAATAATTGGGAAAATCATCATGAAAAAATAAAGGATGATTGGATAAATAAGGTAAACGAAACTGATACTGTTATTTTACCAGGAGATTTTTCATGGGCTATGTATATAGAAGAAGCCTATGAAGATTTTAAGTTTTTAAACGATTTACCAGGAAAAAAGATTATGTCTAAAGGAAATCATGACTACTGGTGGACTACGCTTACAAGTATGAGAAAATACTTAGTGGAAAATGATTTTAAAGACATTGACTTTTTATACAATAATTCATATCTAGTAGAAGAAAAGGTTATAGTTGGAACAAGAGGATGGGTAAACGCGTGGAAAGCTGATGAAAACTATAAAATATTAAAACGTGAAAATGATAGACTAAAATTATCCATTGAAGATGGAATAAAAAGATTTGGAAAAGAGAGAGAATTTATATGTTTTATACATTATCCACCTTTCTATAAAGAAAGTGGTGTCCCAGAGGAAATAGACTTTGTAAATACATTAAAAACATATGGAATAAAAAAATGTTTTTATGCACATTTACATGGTGATTCACATAGAGAAGCTATAGAAGGACTTATCGATGGGATAGAGTATAAACTTGTAAGTTCTGATTTTTTAAATTTTAAGTTATTCAAAATGAATTAAAGATAATAGAGGAAATAGGTAGTAAAAATGGGAAACCAGGATCGCATTAGAAATTTTTGCATTATAGCACATATAGATCATGGAAAGTCTACACTTGCAGACAGGATAATAGAAATGACAGGTGTTCTCTCAAAAAGAGAGATGACTTCACAGGTTTTAGATAATATGGATATTGAACAAGAAAGAGGAATAACCATAAAATCTCAAGCCGTAAAAATGAACTATGTCGCAAAAGATGGAAATAGTTATGAATTTAACTTAATAGATACTCCCGGACATGTTGATTTTAATTATGAAGTATCTAGGAGCTTAGCAGCATGTGAGGGAGCAATACTTGTGGTAGATAGTACGCAAGGTGTAGAAGCTCAAACTCTTGCAAATGTGTATTTGGCACTTGATAATAATCTTGAAATTTTGCCAGTTATAAATAAGGTTGATCTTCCAAATGCAAGACCTGATGAAGTTAAAAATGAGATAGAAGAGATCATAGGAATACCTGCACAGGATGCTCCATGTATTTCTGCGAAAACAGGACTAAATGTAGATGAAGTACTTGAAAGAATAGTGACCGATATACCATCTCCAAAAGGAGATGTAGAAGGCAAACTTCAAGCACTTATTTTTGACTCGTTTTATGATAATTATAAGGGTGCTCTTAGTTATGTAAGGATTAAAAATGGCAGTGTAAAAGCAAATGATGAAATATTATTTATGGCAACTGGTAAGGTATTTACTGTAACAGAAGTTCGGATATTTTGGAGCTGGGACATATGTTCCTGCAGATAAACTTGAAGCAGGAGAAGTAGGATATATAGCAGCGAGTGTGAAAACTGTGTCTGATCTTCATGTTGGAGATACTATTACTCATAAAAATAATCCATCAGATTTACCACTTCCAGGATATCAAAAAGCTGTATCAATGGTGTATTGTGGTCTTTATCCAATGGATGGTAGTGAATATGAGCCTCTAAAGGATGCACTTGAAAAATTAAAATTAAATGATGCTGCTTTAAATTATGAACAGGAAACATCTGCTGCACTTGGATTTGGATTTAGATGTGGATTTTTAGGCTTGCTTCACTTAGAGATAGTGATAGAGAGACTAGAAAGAGAATTTGGAATAAATCTAATTACTACATCTCCTTCCGTTATTTATAAAGTTTATAAGAAAACAGGTGAAGTAATAGATTTATATAATCCAACAGAGTTACCTCCAATTGGTGATTTAAACTATATTGAAGAGCCTATAATGAAAGTAGATATCATAATACCGAAAGACTACATTGGAAATGTTATGAAGGTATGTCAAAATAGGCGTGGTACATATATAGATATGAAATATCTTGATGAAAGTAGAGTAACTCTTGTTTACGATATGCCATTAAATGAAATAATATATGATTTTTTTGATGTGATAAAATCAAAAACAAAGGGATATGCTTCATTAAACTATGAATTTAAAGAATATAAAAAATCTGAACTTGTAAAACTTGATCTTCGTATAAATAACGAAACTGTTGATGCACTTTCTTTCATAGTACATAAAGATTCGGCATATGATAGAGGAAGAAAAATGGCAGAAAAACTCAAAAAAGTTATACCAAGGCAACTTTTTGAAGTTCCAATACAAGCTGTGATTGGAGGAAAGATAATTGCAAGAGAAACAATATCTGCAATGAGAAAAGATGTACTTGCAAAATGCTATGGAGGAGATATTACAAGAAAGAAAAAATTACTTGAAAAGCAAAAAAAAGGTAAGAAAAAAATGCGTGAAATAGGAAACGTAGAAGTACCACAGGAAGCATTTCTCGCAGTTTTAAAATTAGAAGATGAAGAAGAATAAATAATTGGAGGGAATTTATTATGGATGAAAAAAGAAGTGGTGGAGATAGAAGAGGAAGTGACAGAAGAAAACTTGCAGGTCCATCTGGAAATCGTAGAACAGGTAGTGAACGTAGACAATCTGAAAGAAGAAAGGGAGACAGAAGACAGATCAATATTGAAGTAGCAGAAGATAGACGTATGGGCAAAGATAGAAGAAAAAAGTCAGATAGAAGAGTTGCAGATGATAGAAGAGTAGAAGAAAGAAGATCAAATAAAGAGAGAAGATCTTTAGAAGATAGAAGAGAGAAAAAAACAAGTAGTGAAGAAGATGATGAATCAGGCCTGAGATATGAGGATATGGTAGTTGGGAGAAATCCAGTACTTGAACTTCTTAAGACAGACAGAGATATAAATAAACTTTATGTTGAATCAGGTGAAAAGCATGGCTCTATAAGAGAGATAATTGCAAAAGCCAAGGAACAAAAGGTAGTAATTGTTGAAAAAGATAGAGCAGAACTTAACATGATGGCTGGTGGGAATCAAGGAGTTATTGCTGTAGTTCCACCATTTAACTATGTGGAAGTAGAAGATATTCTTGAGTATGCAAAATCTAAAAACGAAGATCCATTTATTATTATACTTGATGGTGTTGAAGATCCGCATAATTTGGGAGCGATTATAAGGACTGCAGAAACATCTGGAGCACATGGAGTAATTATTCCAAAAAGAAGAGCAGCAAATGTAAATAGTACTGTTGTGAAAACTTCAGCAGGAGCTACATCATATATGAGAGTTGCAAGAGTGAATAATATAACCGAAACAATTAAAAAACTTAAAGAAAATGGTATTTGGGTAGTTGCAACAGATGGCGAAGCGAAAACCTTGTATTTTGATCAGGATTTAAAGGGACCAATTGGAATAATCATTGGAAATGAAGGAAATGGTATAAGTAAACTTATAAAAGAAAATTCAGATATATTTGTGAAAATACCAATGAGTGGAAATATTACATCACTTAATGCATCAGTGTCAGCCGGAATAATAATGTATGAGGTTGTAAGACAGAGAGGAGAAAATATATGAAATTTCAGTTTGCTACTATATTAGGAGTAGTGCTTGTTTCAACATTGATTATAGCTTCGGGAATGTATGTATATACATCAGCACAGTCAACAATTCAAGATACTACGATAGATATGAGTACACAAGAAATAGAAGCTTTTAATTCAAATTTTATGATATATGGGGGAAAACAAACAGGTTCTCTGGTAAAAGCTCTTATTCAGAGACTTATAGCAAATGCAAAAGTTTATGAAGAAGAACCAGAAAAAATCCCAAGCGTTAAGTATGTCACTTCAGAAGATGATAATTCGGATGCTAAAGATTGGCAAGAAAGTGATGAAGGTGGAAAAGTAACATCTAAAGAAGATGATAATTGGAAAGAGAATTATTCAAAAGCATTACAGACATTATCAAGTGGTTTAGAAGCTAAACATACCTATTTTATAGAAATAAAAACTGGAGACAAAGGATTAATAAGTGAAATTATCATTCATTATGATAGTAATAATGTTGAATATGATGATACTGATGACAATAGCAGTGATGAATACGATGATGATATTGATGATAGTAATGGTGAATATGAAGATACTGAATTTACTACACAAGAAATTCAAGCTTTTAATTCAAACTTTACTACATATGAAGGAAAACAAACCGGATCACAGGTAAAAGTCCTTATTCAGAGACTTATAGCAAATGCAAAAACATATAGAAGAGAGCCAAGTAAAATACCAAGTGTTGAGTATGTCACTTCAGATAATGATAAAACGGATGCTAAAGATTGGCAAGAAAGTGATGATGGTGGAAAAGCAACATCAAAAGAGGATGATAATTGGAAAGAAAACTATTCAAAAGCATTACAAGTATTATTAAATTGTTTGCATGCTAAACATACTTATTTTGTAGAAATAAATACTGGAGATAAGGGATATGTAAATGAGGTTATCATTTATTATGATAAAGGTGAAGAGTAAAGAAAATGGAGAAAAATGTGAAAGTTAAATCTGATATTGTAGTTAGATTTGTTACTATTATAGTAGTAGGAGTACTAGTTGTTTTAATGATAAGTATAGCTTCAAGAATGTATGTTAACTCACCATCAAATGCACAAGCAACGATTGATAATAGCAAGACAGATATGAACATGCAAGAAATACAGGCTTTTAATTCAACTTTTACGCCATATGAAGGAAAACAGCCAGGGGTACAGGTGAAGGCCTTTTTGTCTAGACTTGTAGTAAATGCAAAAACATATAAAGAAGAGCTATATAA
>CAYYBL010000048.1:0-10693 GCA_964470175.1 uncultured Lachnospiraceae bacterium
TTCGTTTTCTTTTTTGCAAAGTAGATTGCACTTATATAGGTTGACAAAAAATTAATAAATTCAGCGAACATTAAAATAGGTATATGTAAGTATGCTTCATTATAATCATTTGTAATAAAAATACCACCAATGATAGGCATAGCGCATACTATAAGCATAGAAATTGAAAAGAAAAATCTAAAAACATAACCATAAACATTATTGATATATTGTTCTGCATCCTCATCATTTATATGTACTGACAAAGATTCGTTCCAAGACAATGAAAACACATTAAAAACCCCTGTATATATTGAAGAAAATTTATTTGCAACTGCATAGATACCATTTTCAGCAACATTCAAAATGAGTGATATTATAGTCCTATCTGAAGCATTAACTATCCACCATGAAACACTATCTGGTATTAAAGGTATTGAATATGCCAATAGTTCTTTTGATTTTTCTTTTGAGAATTTCTTTATTTTGATATGTTTTAAGGTATTAAGACTCACAATAATATATATTGTGGCAAATAGATTTCCAATGCATGATGATATCAATACTCCAAGTCCTCCAAATCGTAAAAAAATCACAAAAACAATTGAAAAAACAACATTGGTTAGACCAGATATACTACTTGCAATGGAATATTTAATATTTTTTCCCACTCCTCTACAAATTTGAAGTGAAACACTATACATCAGCATAAATACTATATTAAATATAGTTATATATTTATATTTATATTTATAATCAAAAAAACTAGTTCCAATCAAATATATAAAAACAAAGATTATAATCAAAAAAAATAACATTGTTGCTACAGAAGAAATAATTACTTCTTGTTCATCCTCATCATCTCGACTGTCAATTAAAAACCTAAAAACCGCCATCTCTAATTGAAGTGCTACTACTGGAACTAACAAAGTAACGTATGTTATTATCAAATCAACAGTACCATATTCGCTCGTATTCAAGTATCTTGTATAGATTGGCAATAGTAAAAGTGAAATTAATTGCGTACTTGCCTTCCCCAAAAAGATTATTATTGTATTTCTAATTAACTCTATATTTTTTTTCATCTATAAATTATCCTTTTAGCCATTATTTTACATTTTCCCTTCACTTTAGATTTCAAATAATATAAAAAACATGTTGGGATTTCCTTTATGGTCTTTGTACTAATTAATTCTAACATAGTATCTAAAGAATTTATTTTTTTTACAATAATTTTAAAACTATTAAATGATTCATTTACAGCTAATAACATTATTTTATCGTTTAACAATTTATTAATCTTTTCCAAACAGAATGTGTTATCTTTTATATTTATTTCGTAAATGTTAGTACTATCAATGTATGATTTAACAATGCTATTACATCTCAGAATAACTTTATTGGAATCATATTTCTGAGTAGCACTTTCAGGATTAATAACGTAATGATAAAACGCATCAGACATTATAAATATTTTTCTTGATCTAGATAAACATTCATTAATGAATTTAAAATCTTCAGCAACAATAAGTTGCTCATCAAACCTTATTTCGTGTCTATCAATAATATCTTTCTTTACTATAATATTCCATACTGCTTCAAAATCTTTAGTATTAAATACATTTTCAATATATGTTTTAATATCGAATTCTATTACACTATCAGTGGGCATTTTAAAATCATATTTTATTCTACCTTTATCGTTTTCCTTATAATATGAAAATTTTAACAAATCAACGTCCGTGTCTAACATTACTTTCATACATTTCATATAAGCTTCTGTATCAATATAATCATCACTATCGACAAAAGTCAAATATGAACCTGTAGCCAACTCAATTCCACAGTTTCTGCACGAAGAAACACCACCATTTTCCTTATTTATTACTCTTATTCTTTTGTCTATTTTTTCATATTTTTGACATATAGATAAAGATCCATCTGTTGACCCATCATTAATCAATAGGATTTCCATATCACCATATTTTTGCTTTAATAACGATGAAATTAGCCTCTCAATATAATTTTCCGAATTATAAATTGGAACAATAACTGTTAACCTATTATTAATCACTTTCTTACTTCCTTAAAATCTTTTTAGCTACTTTTTTTACACTCGTATATAATCCTGTTAAACTTAAAAATTTTCTAATAAAACTATTTAACTTTGTTTTTAAATTATTAGGAAAATATTTTTCTATGTTTTCTGCACTTGAATTAATATTTTCAAAAAAGCTTTTCCTGTTAGGATTATAATAGACACTATTAGTCATTTCTTTTACTTTATTTACAGCAATTTTTGTATCTATTTCTTTTACACTTACATTATTCAACTTTTCAAATATTTTTTGACCCTTTTCAGATTGAACTAATAATCTGGTGGTTCCTTTATCATCATCAAAAGATCTATCAATATCACTAACATTAAAGCAATCCCAAATTGTGATATCACTTACCCTTTTTTGCGTTTTAAAAGCACATTCAAAACAACTTGGTCTAACTGAATAGTCACCAAAAAAAGCTCTTAAGTATGGATCTGTATCAATTCCTTGACTATATATTCCATTATCCGTCTTAATAGTCATCATAGAATACTTATAACCATATCTACTCTTGTCTCTAAAATCAATACTTTCTATTTTATTTGCTTTAAGCTTTTTTAAAACAAATAATTTGTATTTTTCAAAGAATAATGGAGAAGGAACAGAGTGGCACATTATATCAACTAATATTAAGTTTTCATATTCTTTTTTTAAATATCCTTTTAATCCAGCAACCTGACATGGAGTACCACTGAATGCTACAAGTTTATTTTCATCTAAATATGATTTTATTTCCTTAAAAATACCACTTAAATTACTTTGTACATACTTGCTTTTTCTAAATTTAGCTAATTCTTGTATAGATTTTGCTTTCATATGTTCTACAACAAAATTTTCGTTAAATGCAGCGCCATATACAATTCCTTCTTTATTTATAACATATTCGCCTAATGAACTAAAAAATCCTCCTGATGTTGATGTGCTTCTAACCACCTCATCTTTATTTTGGAATAAAAATGCTTTTTGCTTAAAGTCATTAAACTCCTGCTTATTAAGTATTGGACAAACCTTCTTGCATAGACCACACTCAATACATTTATCTTTATTTACTACAGGATATTTAAATCCCTCATTATCTTCTACCATATCAATTGCATCTTTAGGGCAAGTACTCATACATGCTGTACATCCACAACACTCAGCCTTGTCATCAATATCGATATGATTGCTTTCATTTTTATCAATAACTATAGAACTCAGTAACCATTTTTTTGATTCCTGTCTAAATTTATCAATTCTTTCGTTTACATTTTCATAATCAATATGATAATTTAATACATCTTCAATTCTCTCATTCCCAACTAAGATTCTTTCATTGCTTATTCCCGCAACATGTAACAAGGAATCTATTCTTGAATTTGTAGAAACTTTACTTTTAGAATTATATCGTCTAAAATCAAAAAAAACTTTATTAAACATAATTGAAAATGCAGTTCCATGAAAAGAGTCTGTACAAACATACTCTGCATTTTTAAGTAAATTAATCCATTCTCTTGGACCAATATCATATGGAGCAAAATCACAATAGCTATCACTATACTTAACATACTCATCCGCGTGATTTAGTGAAACAATTTTGTATCCAGTCTTTTCTCTTAATCTTTCTGCAAATTTCCTATGTTGTATATTACTCCCTAAATAATAGCAAAAAATATATTTTTCTTTTATAATTCTATCTTTTGTAGCCTCTCTCTCCCATTCTTCTTTTGTCAGTAAAAGTGTTGGATCTGCTACTAATTTAGCATCAATATTAACAATTTCTTTAATTATTTTCACACCAGATTCTTCTCTAGTAGATAAATAATTAATCCTTTTCAAAAATTTAGAATATAACTCAAAATATTTTTTAGGCACATTTGAAAAACCAAAACTTGTAGCGTATGAGATCTTATTAATATTATCAGGAACCCAATTTAATGTATAATAATCCGCAACAACATTCACTGGCAACCATAGCTGGTCACTACCTACAATTACATTGTTATACTTTTCCAATGCCAATTCATTCAAATCCAAATATGTTTTACATTTCCTTGATAAATTAAATTCTTTCTTAAATTCATCATACTTCTTATTTCTAATCTTTATGTTATTGCCTAATTTTTTGTTAACTTTTTTGTCAAATTTGAGTTTTACCATACCAAATTTTGCTTTAATAAACTTTATATCAAATATTCTTGTATAGTAATACTTTCTTTTTCCTCTCTTAAAGTCAATATTTACATCAATATTTATTGTTTCATTAGGGATATCATTATTATCTAAAACTTTCTTTGTTGCATAAGCCTGTAACATACTACCATAATTCTTTTGAAAATAACAAGAAACTATACCAACTTTTTTCACTTTATTTTTTCAAATACCTTTCTATTCCTTCTTTTATATCAATAGTGTCTTTACTATTAATAATCGCTTTTAATTTATCTATATTTAAAATACTAGTTTTAATATTAATTGTATTAATATGCTTATTAATAATTTGAATTTTCTTATTGTATACTTGCTCAATAATATCAAATAATTCTTCTATCGAAGTTCCCTTTCCAGAAGCGACGTTATAAATATCATTTTTTTCACACATAATTGACAAATTATAGATATAAAAAGCAACATCATCTATATAAATATAGTCTCTTACGTTACCCATATCGCCATAAAACTCAAGTATTTCGTCATTTTTTATTTTTGAGATAGCAACATCAATAATTCCCTGTTTTTTATTCTTGGATGTAATTCCTCCATATGGATTAGATAAACGAATTATTATGTATGAAAATTTTTCATTTTCTAATCCATATATTTTTAAGTAATCCTCAATAAAAACTTTTTCTAATGCATATATATTTTTAGGATTTAGTTTTTCATCCTCTTTATGAGGAACATCAGAATCATCATAGACCGTGCCTCCAGATGACAAAAAAACATATCTTCTTATATCTAATCCATTTAATTTTTGAATTAAATTGACTTTACTAGCACAATTATTAAGGAAAACTGTACTTCCATTTTTTGAATCATTTGTTGCGTTAATATTTCCTACTGCATCTATCACTATTGCATCTTTAAATAACTCCAAATCATCATCACTTATTTGTTCTATCATTTTTGAAATGAATGATATATTCTCGTTTAAGTAATTTATATATTCATTTTCCATTCCTAAAACAAATACTTCACTGTTGCTGTCATTAATAGCAATATAATTAGCAATATTGGTTCCTAAATAACCACAACCTAAAATAACAAACTTATTCATCTATTCTCCTCTTATCTATTAGCTCTTTTCAAAAGATCTTTATAATATATCACTAATTTCTGCCCTTCTTCTTTTGAATTAAATCCTGACTTTGTTATTTCATCCTCTCTTCCACGTCTATTTTCCATATTTTTGTACGTTACATTTAAAATCTTTTCTGCCCAATGAGCAGGTGATTTATCAAGATCAATAAAATATCCTAAATCGTCGCAGACGCTTGATTCTCTTGGTATTTCAGTTGAAAAAAACATTGGTAATCCACAGTTTTCTGCCTCAACGCCAACTACTGGCACTCCCTCATACAAGCTTGGCAATAAAAAAACATCCATTGCATTATAAAACTGAGGGATGTCCTCTCTTCTTCCAAGATATAGAACGTATTCTCCTAGCCCATATTGTTTTATTCTGTCTAGCATTTTTTCTTTTAAATTGCCGTCACCAATAATAAGTAATTTCGCTCTTTTTTCTTTTTTATGTATTTCATTAAAAATATCTATTATAAAAAGTGTATTCTTCTGTTCTGTTAATCGTCCTATATGCCCTATTACAATACTATCTTCTAAACTAAACTCTTCTCTTGTTTTTTTTCTTAACTGTACATCATATTTGTTTACATCAACATTAATAATTGATTTAAAAATAGCAATCTCGCCTTTATTAAATGTCTTTTCACCAAATTGCCATTTTCCACATTCTTCTCCATTAGCCATAAAATGTGTTGAAAATAATTTAGAAAATGGTTTTAAAAAACTTTTTAAAATGTTCTTTTTATCTGCTTTATGTCCCATTGAAATACTTTCATTAATTCTTATGGGAATATGGCATCTCCATCCTATATACATTGAAAAAATATTCATTGTCCCATTGTACGAGTGCATTATTTTGTACGAATTACTCTTACATATTTTTTTCAATTCTCTCATATGACTAAATATTTTTTGATATGGAGGAATTATATACACCTTTCCGCCACATTCTCGTATTTCTTCTTCAGGTATAGCATTCGAATCCGAATCACATATAAAATCGAACTGAATTTGAGATTTATCAATATTCCTATAATACTCCATGACCAGATTTTTTTTCCCACCCGAATGCATTTTCCCCATTACAACAGCAACTCTTTCCATAATTAATTACACTTTTTACTAATGACCTTTCTTTTTATAATTTTATAAACCTTGAGTATTATTAGGATTACTCCATTTCTTTTTGCGCAGAGATTTAACTACACAATGCCGATACTCGAGCAAACTTTCCTAAACATATAGTTATGAAAAGCCACCTACTATTTCTAGTTAAGGATTTCTGTATATAAAATGATTATAATTAATCATTCAAATAACCATATTTCTTAAGTCCAAAAATTCCAATATTCATTGCTGTATTAAAAATAGTAATTATATCTATGTCCATTTTCACATTCTGCCATTTGATTATTATCTCTTTGATATGGTCTCATCGCAACCATACTCATTTTTTTATTAAAACATCTATATAAGAGTTTTATTGCATAAAATCCCTCCTTATAGACCTTTAAAATTATATACTATCATCATAATTATTTCAAGAATATTACACAATAATATGTAGCATCATAAATTAGCCTAAATATCATCAAAAAATGTGAAACAACCTATCTAAAAAATACAGATATTGTTTCACATTTTTTATTTTTTATTCATTTTTTTGACATTATGTCTTCATTTTTCACTTTCCTATAAAATGACTTTATTATCAAAATATAACACACTGTTTTGGGTAACATCAACATTCCTAAAGCAGGGGCTGCTGATGCACCTGCAACTACTGGAATGTAAAACAAAAATGATAGCAATACATAAAGCCACATGTTCTGAAATACTTTATCATTTTTCCTTTCGCGAAAATACAGAATTATTATTACTAATCCCATCAATAAAAATGGAATATTTCTTATAATTCCTATGGTTACTGAGCCATTATTGGTCATCCAATTATTTTGAGGTAGCAAGCAAAGTATTATTCTAATGATTGCGAGTGTCCATATAGTGCACTCTAATTTTTGGGTGTTATTTACTTTATAATTATTTCTATAAATATAAAACATAAATATATAAAATATCGTCATAGTTACCGACGTTACGAGTTTTCCAATGCCAAGCGCTGCCGAAAAATCTCCATCAACAAAATAATTTAAAATTCTAGGCACTAAATGAAATGCATCTCCACAGCCCAAAATTAATGTAGCAATTCCCATTAGCTTATCCAGCTTGTCTTCTCTTTTAGCAAGCATACATAGGCCTATTATAAAAGCGATTAGCAAATAGCCAATATCAAATACCGTTTCTCCATATACTTTCATTATCTCACCCATCTTGCTATTCAACTCCTATCATTTTTTTAACAAAATCTTCTGCATCTTTTAATTCATCATCTGTAGGTTTACTTTTTGAATAAAAATATTCTTCTTCAACCTTAATGCCTTTTTTAATCAACGCCTTTTTTATCAAATCAATAGAATGTTTTGAAATCCATGATGTTGAGAACGCCACCGCTTTTTTAATTTTATTTTCATCCAACGCATCTAAATATTCCTTCAAATGCTTATCCAAACCATATGCATAAAGCGCTCCACCAATAAATAAAACATCAATGTCTTCATTTATTTTGCTGTTTTCTGAATCAACAGAAATTGCAGGAACATTTGAACCTTTTGCAATTGCCTCCGCCAATACTTTTGTGTTTCCACCTCTCGAATAATATCTAACCGCAATATTCATTTTAAATACCCCTTACCATTTCTTCACCCATCTTGGTGCATTTGCATAAATAATATCACATTTTTAGAATTATTTTTATGATATATTTTCACATTTTTTGATAATTACAAAATAGTATGAAAATCTATTTAATTTACTTTTTATACATGATTAATAGATTGACATTAAGCCGTCATGTCCTATTTTTCAAGCATTTTTATATTCATTTTCCAATTTTCAAACCCCTGAAACCTTCCATTAGTCTCAAACATTTCAGTAATTATTCTATCTTTATCATTTGGATTTTTCTTTAAAAATTCTTTAATGTTATATAGTTGAATCGTAGTTAAAAGACATATTTCTTGATGTGTTGCATATTTCAACATCTGATTAGGAAAATATTCCTGTCTTTTATCTAACTCCTTATCTTTAAATGCATTTATTAACAATATACCTTTAGGCATAATATCATTTTCTATATGATACTCTGATTTCCATTTAACTACTTGTGAAGTATGTTTCTCAGTAGCACTTCCAGATACACCTTTTACTTCAACAACTGCTATTTTTTCTTTATATTTAATAACTATATCTTCATCCACTGATTTCGGATCATATTTAATTATCGAAAACCCTATTTCTTTAAAATCTTCAACAGAATTTATTTCTAAAGCTGTCCCATTCCCTGTAAACATTATCTTATGTTTTTGTAGTTTTTTTAATTCATTTTCTCCTATATTTATTTTAAATATCTATGAGTTTACGACTTTTCGTTATGAATGTATATTCATAATTCATCAACTTTTTATTATAAAACATTTATTAAATTTACTAATAATTCATTTAGTTGTTCTAAATCTAGTAAATTGTCAGTATTTTTCTCTCTAACAACATTATCTAACAATTTAATATAGTTATCTAGACATTCTATATATTGTTTAGTAATATTAGAATATTCTTGATTTTTATTTATTTCTTCAAATATAATATTGCATGCATTAATCAATTCTATCAGTTCTTCTCTTAAAGCTTCCTTTGTTTCTTCACACCAAATCTCATAAACCTGTTCTGTTTCTTTTGTATTAACATTATCTATTTCCGAATTGACGGATATAATATATCGATAATATGTTTTTAATCCTTCAATTTTACCAATTGCAAATAATGAATTATATGTAATATCTTTTATATCTACTAATTCTTCTTCCAAAATATTATTCTCATATTTTTGTGGAATTTGTTTTTTCATAAAGTCCTCAACATTTTTACTATATATTATATTTTTTAATTCTATTGTTGTACCTAACTGTGTTTTTTTGTTCTCTATAGAATATAGTATTTTAATTTTATTTTCATACATTTTTTGATATTCTTGTATTAAAAATGCTTCATAAGAAGTTATTTGAATATTTTGATAAGGATTAAATAAATTTGTAAAAAAGTTTTCTAGGTTAAAAATATCAATATTATAATATGTTTTATCATTAATCCTTGTCTTATATTTGTTAAGATTCTCAGAAACATATTCTTTAAAATTTTCTTCTTTTTTTCTTTTAATCAACTTTACATCGTATAATTTACTTTTATTTTTCATTATTGGTTGATTGCAAAAAATATCCCAAAATAATTCTAAAATTTTCAATTCATTATATAATTGCTCATTTATTGCACTATCTCCAAATATTTTTTTATATTCAATATAAAACTCAGTAAACTTATTTAGACTATCACTTATATTATAAAGTGAAATATTAATACTATTATTATCTAGACTATTAACTTTAGATACAAATGCTTGATCTCTTTGATTAATAAAATTAATAAAGCTATTTATATAATTTTCAAACTTTGTACAAATGCCAAATTCTTTTCTATTATCATTTATACCTTTTTTTTCTTTTAATTGGTTACCTTGGTCATTCTTAAATGAAAATAGCATATTATCTAATCCATATTTATTAGTAGCACACTTTGGAATATTATTCATATTTTTATTCTTCAAAATAATATTATTTTTTAAATCTTGTAAACTTGTATCAATTAATTTAATTGTATTTTTATTTTTATAATAATAATCTAACGCCTTACAATATTTTTCTATGAATTCTAAAACTAACTTATTGATTTCTTCTATTCTTTCTTTGTATAATTCCCATGAATCAACACGTTTATTGTAATCATCTATTTCTATTAGTTGCCTATTAATATCAGTTATCCAATTCAGTGGTATATTATCTGATAATATATGTTTTTCTGTATCAGAAATTGTAAAACCTTCAAGTAACTCTGTTCCAATCATTTTCGCATTATATCTTGTTTTTCCATAATAAAGCCTTTTTATACAATATACTACCTCCATAACCCTTTCATTAAAACTTCTATCATTATCAGTTGTTAAGCTATTTATAAACTTAACTGATATCTCATCATTCTCTTTTAAATTAACTATGTTGTATCTCTTTATTACACTTTCTTTTATTTTTTTAAACAAAAAATAATATTGATTATCCAAATTTTGAGCTTTCAAACCAACCATCAAATCCAAAATTTGATTTAATTTTGATACGTCTGCCTTTTCAATCTTAACATTTGTTAAATATACACTTCTAGTGGCC
>CAYYBL010000049.1:0-10682 GCA_964470175.1 uncultured Lachnospiraceae bacterium
CTGAAGTGGATCATTGGATTAACGAAGCAATATCACTTTCTACAATGCTATTTGGGTTGATTTGGGGACACCCATGGCTATTTATAGTGAGTGCAATTGCAGCAATGATTTTTGATAGTCAGTTTATTATAATTCAAAGATATAATAGGCCAAGAATTCTAAAATTGTTAGAACGAAAAGGAAAATAATTATCCACAAATTGATAATATTATGTGGAATATAAGCAAAATAAAAAATTATGGAAAGTAATCGCAATCAATGGTTATATGTAGTATAATCGTTGATAATAATAATAAATAATGAAAAGGAGGTTGTATGGAAAAATCAAAAGTTTATTTTACAGATTTTAGAGCAAGAACTGGATATAATTTACTACAAAAATTAGAAAAACTAATGAAAACAGCTGGAATAGAAAATATTGATTTCAAAAATAAATTTGTAGCAATAAAAATTCACTTTGGAGAACCAGGAAATTTAGCATATTTAAGACCTAATTATGCAAAGGTGGTTAGTGATGTTGTAAAAAAATTAGGAGGAAAGCCATTTCTTACAGATTGTAATACACTATATGTAGGTGAAAGAAAAAATGCCATCGATCACATGAATGCAGCATATTTAAATGGGTTTTCACCATTCTCAACAGGGTGCCATGTAATAATAGCAGATGGTTTAAAAGGAACGGATGAAGCTGAAATTGAAATTAATAAAGAATATGTGAAAACTGCCAAGATAGGTAGAGCCATTGCTGATGCAGATATATTTATTTCACTTTCTCATTTTAAAGGACATGAGGCAGCAGGATTTGGTGGTGCAATCAAAAACGTAGGTATGGGATGTGGATCTCGTGGACGGAAAAATGGAGCAACATAGTAGTGGTAAGCCAGTAGTGAACTCAAACATTTGCAAAAAATGTAAACAATGTCAAAAAATATGTGCTCATGGTGCAATTTCATATGATAAAGATGGAGTAGCAAAAATTGATCATTCTAAATGTGTTGGTTGTGGAAGATGTGTAGGAGTTTGCAATTTTGATGCAATAAAACCTGCATTTGACGAAGCAAATGATGTCTTAAATATGAAGATGGCAGAATATGCATATGCAGTTGTAAAGGATAAACCAAACTTTCATATAAGCTTAATTTGTGATGTTTCACCTAATTGTGATTGCCATTCTGAAAATGATGCACCAATAGTACCAGATATTGGTATGCTTGCATCATTTGATATGGTCGCTTTAGATAAGGCTTGTGTGGATTTAGTAAATAGGCAAACAGCTTTTCAAAATAGCGTAATTGGAGATAAATTAAAAAAAGCTGGTGAAGAAAAATATCATGATCATATTCATATGAATCATCCAGATACACATTGGGAATCTCAAATAACTCACGGAGAAAAAATTGGACTTGGTAATTCAGATTATGAGCTAATAACAGTAAAATAATTTAGGTGAAATTATGAAGATTTTAAAAGACCTTTATAGAATTTATTTTAAAAAATATGGTACTAAAGACGATTCTTGGATAGAAGAAAATAAAAAACGTATAGATAGTATTGTAGATTTTAACAAAGATTATAGTAATAAAACTAGAATAATATGTGGTATTATCGAGTTTTTTCTAGTTCATATTATTGTATCCATTATTTTAGAATTATATTCTTTCAATTATAATAATATCCGTGATTGGACTTTTCAAAGAGGAATAGTGGGATTGTTCTTGTTTGTGTTTTCAATTGGAATTCCAACAATTTTGTTTGCAGAAGCATTTATTGTATTTTATGATGATTGTATTAATTTTTTATCAATAAAGGTTGATAAAGAAAAAATAAAGAAATTTTTAATACCAATAGCGATAATAGCTTTTATAGTGTATTTTGTAATTTTTATGATTTCGTGGATGACATTATTTAATGTTATTTCTAAAATATAAAAAAATAATATAGAGTAGCCCCAAGCTACTCTATATTATTTTTTACTTTAATCAATCATCGCTGGTTTTAATATTCAGGCACTGGCCAAAAGACATAATCTGATATGCAACATAAAAGTCAACATCAAAAAGTTGAGTTGCTACCCATGTTGCAAACAGAATTATGGCAATTATTCCTGCCGATATAAAAACCAACAAAAATGAAAAACCGCCTGCCTTAGCCACAGATCTTGTTGAAAAACTACTTATATAACATAAAATGGGGTAAAAGTCTAGTTAGTCTGCAATTCACTTGCTTTAAGTAGTTGATAAATCAAAAAAAGTGTGTTAAAATATAGTAGCTTGTTAGCATTATGTAAACGTATGTGATTGTGGTATGGTCATATACTTAAAGACCTGTTTATGCATAAGAAAGGAGAGTACAATGCGGAGGATACATCTAGAACTATCCATACCAGAAACTGATGAGAAAAATGTTGTAGGAAACCTTTTCAAGGAGTATGTCGGATACCAGCACCAGGGAAATAGCTTTTTCATTTCGGAACATAAGTTGACCATGGAAGTTGTGTTTGAGGATATGCCTGAAAAAATTATTTCTGCAATTGCCAATCTGCCATACTATAATATTAGTAGTATGAATGTTACAGATGAAAATGTGCAAAAGCAGGAAGAATCAGAAAAGGATCCGGCAGTAACTCAAGTCAAGGAAAATGGTATAGGAGAGGAAGATTCCAGTGTGGAAGTAGTTAGCCATGAAGAGGGTGAAAAAGCTACCGGTGAATCTAGTGGGCAAGAAAAAGAAGAGACTTCTGAAGAAACAGATCATAGCAGAGAAGTAGCTGAGGAAATCAAAAAGAAACGGGTAAGAAGAAAGTCAAGGAATCCTAAAAGAAGAATTCTGGAAGCTGATGGAGTGGCCTACAAAGCTATTCATGAAATGGTTGACAAATCAGATTCTTTTGAAGAATTCATTGGACTTGTAGGTGATTTCATCGATGTTGGGGAATATTGCAGAAAGTTTTTCAATGCTTTGATTATGTCTGCAAGTGATGCAGAAAATCAAACATCAGATGCGATATTCAGCAACATGGAGAAGTATGGCGAAGCTTTCAGTGTTTCTAAACGAATCACAGTTTCCCAGAAAGTAAAAAACGCTTTTGAAAGAATTGGGAGTGAGTCTAGAATGATGGCCGTTGTTGCGGCAGTGGCCAGATTTAAAGACTTCCCATTTGAAAAAGATACAGAGTTTTTCATTCTAGGGAAGGAAATCGTTGATGCAATCATTGAAAGGAAGAAAGAAAATAGTTCAATCCAGTTTGTTGACAAGGTAGGAATCGTTTTGGATATGATTAGATCAGATAGTCATGTAGAAGAATATAAGGAAATGCGTGATAATTTGATTGAATTCGTTACGAAAGTCGTAAATATGTCATCTTCTGGTATAGGTTTGAAGGTCGCTTTTAAAAAAAACATGGAGCCCATCTTTGGAGAGAAAGCGCACAAAGGCAAAGCCTTACTTTTCCAGTCAATCAAGGAATACTGTGAAAAGAGAGGCATCGATAGTGATGCAAAGTACGATTGTTTTTTCCAGGAGTTGAGCTTTCTTATGTAATTAAAACGTGGTTAACGGTTAGCTAAAATTTTTTAGCTAACCGTTTTTCATTTACAAATTAAAAAAATCGTGATATAAGTATTGTACGTGAAAAAACGGAGGATGTATAAATGCTTATCAAAGATAAGGTAAAAGAATTAATTAATCTTGGATATGATATGGATGTAATAGGTGAGGTACTAGGCATTAGTGACACCCAAGTTGCATTTATAAAGAAACAAATTGATAATAATAGTAAGGAAAATAAAATTCAAAAACCAAGAGAAAAATCCAAACTTCAAATATTAAGAAAAAGATACAATGCTGCATATCATACTAAAAATCCAGATTCACGTGAAGAAGGACATGTGCTGATTCCTGAAGAAATAAGTGAAATATCTGCACATATTGATACAATAGAAAGTAAGATGCAAGAAATACTTAACATGACATGTAAGGATAAAAACGATGTACAAAGACAAAGATATAAAGTATCTAGCATGCTTAAATTATTTTCAGATATAGATAATATTGACTTGCCAATAGATTTACTTCAAAGAGTTTATAGTATATTTCCAACTGACCAATTACACAAAGTAATGGATATTCATGCAAAGGATGGCATAGAAAGGAAACAAGGACATTATATAATAAAATATGCAAATGCTATAGGAAAACAAATTGAAAAAACTGATGACCTTGAAAAGTTAGAGAAACTATTCAAAACATTTTCAAGTATATTTGGCAAATCAAATTATGCAGTTTCAACAATTCGAAGCAAAATATTAAAAAAAATTCAGACAATAAAATTGAGTAAGGTCGAAGGTGTATTAAGGCAGTCTGAAGATAAAGCAAGTGCGGTTGTATCAATGCTTATGGATCCAGAAGTAGATATAGATACTATTAATCAAAAAGTAGCTGAAGCCGCAGATGAGTACTACGAAAATAGAATGAAAGTAGTTAATGAAACTGATGTAAATCAAAGGACTGCAGCTGTGCAAGCACCGACAAAAGAAGGATCTATAAGGCAAATAAGGTTCTACATCTTAAATGAAATAAGAAATGGTAGTTCTTTTGTAGATAATGCGGATTTTATGCTCCAAAGAATGCAAGGGATTTCTATTGACAAAAATGTAGCGATACATTCTTTGATGGAAAGTTTTATTAAAGATAAAAAATATGATGAGGCAATGAAATTTGCTGAAGGAGCATATGGCAGAAGCTGTAATGTTGTCGATAGAAATAGTTTTAAAACTTATAAAAAAAGAATCCAGTATTTAGAAGTTGCAGATTTAATCATGAAAGGTATAAATGCAAGAGAGAGAAGCATAGAAGATGAAAATAAATATTATGAAATGATTCAAAGAGGAATTGAGCAAGCAAAACTTGATCCAAGGTTAATTATTCTTGGAAAAACAGAAGATGGTCACAAATCAATTACATATGCTGATATAGCAGAAATAGTAAAACCAAGTATTGAAAGAGAATAAAAGATTAGCGAATATGCTAATCTTTTTTGTATTCACAATATTTATTGATTAAAAAGAAATATAGTGATTTAATATTACTAATGAATAAAAGGGAGAAATAATTATGAAAAATAATGTTGTGAAGTGTGTCTTTATGCTATTGCTTGTAACAATTTGCATTTGTGCATTATCAACTACAATGGTAAGCAGAGCATCAGAAAATAACATAAGTGAATTTAGTAGTGTTTATTCTGATGATACAATAAAGCAAAGCGCAGTAGATACTACTGGTACAGCTATTAGAGCAGCAAGAATATTGCAGACTGTCTTAATAAGTGTACAAATAATTGCAATTGTGATAGCTTTTGCCTTAGCAGTGATAGTAGTTGCTACTATTCATTTAATAATAAAGACAAAGCAAGAAACTAGAAAAGAAATTAGTGAAGATTTCACTAAAGAACAAAAAGAAGAGGCAGAAAAGAATTGTAGGATCTATACAACTAGAATTGTAATAATAATAGTCCTTATTGGAATGTTATTATTTGGAAGTATGATATTAGAAATTATTAAACGTTTCGCTGTAAAACCAATTATTTATATTTATCCAGAAGAAAATGGCACTAAAGTATCTGTTACTGTTTCTAATCCAGAAAAGCTAACATGTACCTATCCAAAGTATGGAGAGGGATGGGAAGTTTTAGCAGATAAAGATGGTACACTAACAGATAATACTGGAAGAAAGTACTATTCTTTATACTGGGAAGGAAAAGATTATAAGAATTCAAATTTTGATGAAGGATTTGTGGTTAAAGGTGAAGATACAGCATCATTTTTAGAAGAAAAATTAGCTATACTAGGATTAAATGAAAGGGAAGCAGAAGAGTTTATTGTATATTGGCTTCCAATATTAGAGAGAAATAATTATAATTTAATTAGGTTTTTGACAGAAGATGAAATTAATAGTCAAATGGAACTAAATATAGATCCAAAACCAGATACATTAATTAGAATTATGATGGAATACAAACCACTTATGTTTAATAAGAATGTTAAAGAGCAAGTATTAGAAAAAGTAGAAAGAACAGGATATACTGTAGTAGAGTGGGGCGGAATAAAAAGATAGTATTAAATAAAATAGGAGGGAAATAATATGGGACTTTTTTCAAAACTTTTTTCTAAAGAAGCATGTAGTATATGCTCAAAAGAAGAGGGAGTACTTGGAAGAACAAAACTTGCAGATGGTGCATATATATGCTCAGATTGTAGAAAAAAATGTAGTCCATTTTTTAAAGCTATAGTTAGAGTGGATTTAGAACATGTGAAAAAGCATATGGAATATATGGATATGCTAAATAATCTGTATGAAAAAGAGTTTGCAACTTTGCCAGATGAAAGTAAAAAGACTTATGGTAAAGATTCGCTAATTAAAGGAATAACATTTGCAGATGATATAGGTATGTTTGAAATATATAATTCAGATACTAAGAAGTATGGACATAAAGAATTATTTAGATATGATGAGATTTTTGATTTTAAGGCATATGGAAAACTAAATGCTGAAGGTAGTAGTAAAAAATACTCAGAAGTTGGTGTTACTATCAAAATGTTAAAAGCACTAGATGTTAACTTTAATCAAGATAGTTATGTTAAAGACTATGCTGAAGAATTTACAATTGCCACTGCTTCACAAGTAGATAACATTGACGAAAGTTTTCTATACAAACATTTAAATAGAATACTGGGAATTTCTATTGAGGGAAAACTAGGTGTATATGATGATGGAAAGGTTAGGACTGAATATAGACAGATGCACGAAATAGACCAAAAATTTGATAGAAATAAGTACAAAGCTCTAGCTGATGAGGCAGAAAGAAGAGCATGGGGCAAAACTAAATGGGAAATATAAATGATAAAAAACGGCTATCCAAGGATGTGATTCTGGATAGCCATTTTTATTGTTTTATTGAATTTGAATTGATTGGGAATGTGAAGTATGTGTCTGGGAATGGTTCATTTTCCATAGTAAAATGCCACCATTCTTTTTCTAATGGTTTAAAACCATGTTTTAGCATTGCTTTTCTTAAAACCATACGATTATTGTATTGTTCTTCAGCAATTTTAGTATAATCTGGACGTGAAAGTTCTCCGAAATAATCGAATGCTCCACCCATATCAACTTCTTTTTCAAGTTTAATATCGAAAAGAGTAAGGTCTACTGAACTTCCACGGCTATGACTAGATTTTTCTGAGATATATCCTTGTGAAAATAATACATCTTTTTTTAGTTCGGGATAGAAATATTTTTTCATCCTAGTATCATCTATATCTTTTGCCCATATCATAAAGTGTTTAACAGCTTTTTGAGGACGATAAGCATCAAATATTTTTAAACGGTATCCTTTTTCTTTTAATTCATCACTTACTTTTCTTAAGGCTGCAGCTGCTTCTTTAGTTAATAATGCTAAAGGTTCTTCATATTCATCAATTCTATTGCCAACAAAGTTGTATGTTGAATAATAACGAATTTCTATTATTGCATCTGGAATAGTTTCGCTTAATAATACAAAATCAGATGAATCTTCTTCAGGTAATATTTCTGTTTTTTCTATATTGTTCATGATAAAATTTATTTTACTAGTGTAATTGCTAAAATGAAAATTATGATTTTAGACCTAATAGTAAAACCCTCCCTATTTTTTGATATTATATTATAAATAGAGAAAAATACAAATGTTTTTCCTAATTTATGGTTTATGTTAGAAATACTTTATAAGTTTCAATATGTCTAACACGCATTATTTGAGCTTTTGTTGAAAAAATGGTATAATATATATGAAGTTGTTTTTGTATATATTTATCAGAAGTTACTATTTGATGTTTTCAACAACGTATTGGAGGTAAATTATGAAAACTCAGAAAGTGTTTTACGGATCGATCAGCAGTATTGGGGGAAGCCCTATCAAGACCGAACAGCAGGCAAGAGATTTTATCCGGATGCGGGTAGATGCTGGGAAGAATCCTGACAAATGGTTTCCTTCGGAAGTCGAAAAGCTTGGCGAAGGCCGTTACATCATCAATGAGTACTATAAGAAAGGAGTTTAATAACAATTTCTTTGGAGCGCAGCGCAGTAAAACGTGCTGTGCTCCTTTCTTTATCACAACCAAGCATAAAAGTCATGGTTTTAACCATGACTTTTATGCTGTTTTTACGCCATTGCAATAATTAAAATTTGCCCAAGAGGATATAGCCACCAGACAAGTTCACGCATAAGTTTTGACTTTAGTCCGAAGAACTTTTCAAGCCCAATTATCAAATCAGATGCCAAGAACATTATCCCACCTAAGATTGCTAGAGACTCATACGATTTGATGGAGTATCCATACGAAAAGATCGTAGTGTAGTTTATTCCAGTAATCCAAAGGTAGGCAACGCCAAACCAGAATAGTTTGGTATAATCTTTGGTTTTGGATTTGATGTAGAGCAGGATAGTAGTTATCACGAATAGAATACTAACCACTAAGATAGAACCTTGATTGATGAAAGTAAATTCATGAATAATTATCTTTTTTGAATAACAAATACAATACAAAAGATGTGCGACAATAAATGCAATTCCACCAATTAGGAAATCTCTATTTGTTTGTTTAGTATGGTCAGCATTGTGATTTAAGGCAATATCTCCAATGAATGAAAATAACATTGCAAAGATGCAGATGTTCCGATCAATTGTATGGAAGATAGTAGCCAAAACTACTGATAATATGAGCATCAAAAAGCTTAGAGTGATCTTGCCGGGAACTTTACCTCCAACTATGGGTAATCGATCAAAGTACCGATTCATTGCAATTCCTCCTCCAAAAATGCTTTGTAATAAGGTTACCAACGTATTGCAGTCAAATTATACAAAAATTAATGTATGTTGTCAAATAAGTGAGGCACAGGATATAAAAATTATAAGAAATAATAAAAAAATGTTGACAGATTATGTTAACTATATTATAATTATAGTTGTAATGAGGGAGTAGTTAGAATATTCTCGTGAATATTTAGTAAGGCCAACAACCGATAGAACTAAAATCTATCTGGTTTTACTTTAAATAACAAGACTTATTATGTAAGTTATTACATATATAAGTCTTTTTTGATCTAAATAATATTACGTACAGCTCGTATGTGTATTAACTTACACATACGAGCTTTTTTGTTTCTATTAAATATTCTAAAGGATAAAGTAAATCTACTTATCATTTCAAATTGCAAAAATTTAAATTAAAAAAATGGAGGAAAAAATATGAAAAAAAGTATTTTAAGAACCATTACAAAAGATGCATTAATTAATTGGGATTATGATCATGAGACAATGGAAGAAAAGGAAAAAGCTGCTGAGGAAAGACTTGCTACTATAGAGAATCCAGAAATTGGAGAGCCCATCTATAATGATGTTGTAAACGGCTCTGTTGAAAGTGCTATACGTGGACTTAAGGAAGTATTAAAACTTGATGATGAAATGGTAAAGAAATTAAGAGAAGATATTGTTACTAAAAATGAAGTTTCTCCAGAAGTAGCTGAGAAGCTTCATAATTTATTTTCAAATGAAAAATTATTAGATGTTTTATCATTAATTCATGATGGTTGGGTTAAAGAAAATGGAAACAAATTTGAAGGAAGACCAAAAAACTATCAATTTGTTCAACTTGAATTGTTACCTTTTGAAGAAGCAGTAGCAGATTTGCTATTTATTAAACCAATCTTAGAAGCTGCAGGAATTCAAGTCGATATGGAAAGACTAGAAAAAGATTTTTCGAGAAGACAAAAGAAATTCATTTTAAAGAATGGGATACGTTCTACTGAAGATTTAAAAGAAAAAATACAATCTGGAGCTGAATTTTACCCTGCGCTAGCTGGAGTAAAAACAAATAAAGGAAATAAAGAAGGTCCTGATTACGAAATAACAGAATTATTAAAGGATGATACAATATCAAGTAAAATGGCAAAACAAATTGAAGATAAAGCTAAATTGGTATACACTGAAGGTGCTTACATAAAAACATTATCTATGATAAAAGAACATTTCCTTGAATTGGAACATTTAAGAACATTTACTCGAAGATCTTTTAAAAACCAAGAAAATAGAATAATTTTTGCTTCATCTGGAAATGTTGCATATTTTTATGATGAAGCAAGAAATCCTGAAACAGAAAGAAGCTATGGTTATAGGGTATTAGTTTCAGAACCAGTCCCTGGTAAAAGAATAAGTCCTACAGAAATGGCAGATCCATTTAGGCAAGATGATTGGCTACCAAAAGCTAAGAGTATATGGCAATTAAGAGGAGATTATCAAGATGGATTTCAATTTCAAAAGATTGTAGGAGACCATCCAGAAATAATGTATGAATTAGATGGTGATGGAACTGTAAAAGTAATTACTTATGATAAAAATGAAAGAAAAGTAAGAAATATTAGTTTTGAAGAATTTCAAAAAATAATGGGTGGAGTATTAGATAAAATATTTAAAAAACAAGAATTAGACGATAGAGGTATAGACGAATAGTTTTATAAAACCTTTTCTTTTTGCTTGAAGTTGACGATAAGAAATGAAAGGAGAATATCAGTATGGCAATGTCTTATGAATCAACAAAGGTTATTCAACGCAAGGTTGTTTTTAAATCAGATGATGGAGACAAAGTACAAGT
>CAYYBL010000050.1:0-10208 GCA_964470175.1 uncultured Lachnospiraceae bacterium
TAATGGTGGTCTTAGTTTTCCATCTTCAATTCTAAATTTTGTACTATGAGATTTGTACAAATCTACAGGCAAAAATTCGAATCCTCTTTGATACATCTCTTGAACAATTTCCAAATCCGAATACATGTCTTCATCTTTTTGAGTAGCATCATTTCCTAAATTTTCTATTTCTTTCATTTTTCTTTTTACGATATCATTCCCATGAATCATATAGTCCGCATCAAATGATTTTGCTCTTATAGAATAATAAGCTGCATAATATGCTAAAGGATTATGGACTTTAAACCACGCAATCCTAAATGCATTTGTAACATAAGCTGCGGCATGTGCCTTTGGAAACATGTATTTTATCTTTTCACATGATTTAACATACCAATCAGGTATATCGAATTCTTTCATTATCTTTTTAAAATCTTCCCATTTTTCAGGATCTTTTAAAGCCTTTCCCTTACGCACTGTTTCCATTATTTTAAATGCTTTATCTGGTGGAAGTCCTCTTTTCATAAGATAAACCATTATATCATCACGACAACAAATGGCCTCTTTAAGTGTCACCGTTCCTTCTTCAATAAGCGATTGAGCATTTCCAAGCCATACATCCGTACCATGTGAAAGTCCTGATAGTCTAATAAGCTCATCAAATGTTGTTGGATGTGTGTCTAAAAGCATCCCTCTTGCAAATTGTGTTCCAAATTCTGGTATACCAAAAGTACCAACTTCTGAATTAATTTGCTCAGGAGTAACTCCAAGTGCATTCGTAGAATTAAATATTGACATGGTTTCTTTATCATCAAGTGGTATATCTGTAGGTTTCATACCTGTTAGGTCTTGAAGCATACGAATTACAGTCGGATCATCGTGTCCTAGAATATCTAATTTAAGTAGATTTCCATCTATTGAGTGATAATCAAAATGTGTAGTAATAATATCTGAACCAGAATCATCTGCCGGATGCTGAACTGGTGTAAATTCATATATTTCTCTTCCTTTTGGTACAACTATTATTCCTCCGGGATGTTGACCAGTAGTTCTTTTAACTCCAACACATCCTTGTGCTAATCTTGCAACTTCAGCATTCGATTTCAATATATTTTTTTCTTCAAAATAATTTTTTGCATATCCAAATGCAGTTTTATCTGCGACCGTTCCAACTGTACCTGCTTTAAATGTAGTACCTCTTCCAAATATTATCTCAGTATATTTATGAGCTTTAGCTTGATACTCCCCAGAAAAGTTCAAATCAATATCAGGCTCTTTATCCCCATTAAATCCTAAAAACGTTTCAAATGGTATGTCCATACCATCTTTTTTAAGTTTTTCACCACATTTTGGACAAACCTTATCTGGCAAATCATATCCATTTGCACAGTCATAGTCTGTAAAATCTGAATACTTACATTTTGGACATCTATAGTGAGGCTTTAATGAATTTACCTCTGTAATTCCCGTCATAAATGCAACAAGTGAAGAACCTACTGATCCTCGAGATCCTACTATATATCCATCTTCATTTGACTTCCATACAAGTTTTTGTGCAATTATGTACATTACTGAATATCCATTATTTATTATAGAATTTAACTCTTTATCAAGTCTTTCTTGTACTATTTCTGGAAGTGGATCTCCATATAAATCATGTGCCTTTTCATAAGTAATTCTCTTTAATTCTTCTTCACATCCTGGTATATGCGGTGGACACTTTTCAGGAGAAATAGGTTTTATTCTCTCACACATATCAGCTATTTTGTTTGTATTAGTAATTACCACCTCACGTGCTTTTTCTTCACCAAGATATTCAAATTCCTTAAGCATCTCTTTTGTAGTACGTAAGTACAATGGTGCTTGATTATCTGCATCATCGTATTTTTGACCTGATTGTAAAATTCTTCTATATATTTCATCTTTTGGATCCATGAAATGTACATCACATGTTGCACATACAGGTTTTCCAAGTTTTTCACCTAATTCAACAATCTTTCTATTATAATCCTGTAAAACTTCTGCATTCTCGACTTCGCCGTTTCTTATGAGATATTCATTATTTCCTATTGGTTGTATCTCCAGATAATCATAATAATTTGCAATCTCTTCAAGATCCTCATCTGATTTTTCCTGTACAATAGATCTATATAATTCCCCTTGTTCACAAGCACTACCTATTATTAGTCCTTCTCTATACTTGTTAAGCATAGATTTCAAAATACGTGGCTTTCTATAAAAATAGTCCAAATGAGAATATGAAACAAGTTTATATAAATTTTTTAGTCCAACGTAATTTTTTGCAATTAATACAATATGATAGACAGGAAGTTTTTTATAATCTGTCTCGAACACATTATCAAAATCATCTATTGTTTTGGCATTTTTATCTTTAGCTCTAAGTAACATTTGATTAAACACTTGAACAAGAGTCTTTACGTCATCCAAAGCTCTGTGTGCCACTTCAACTTCAATATTTAGTTTTTCTGCTATAATTCCTAATTTATATTTTGTAAATTCTGGAAAAATTGCTTTTGCGAGTCTCAATGTATCTACATGAGTTTCCTCAAAATGAAGTCCAAGTTCTTCACAATTGTACTTCATAAAACCAATATCAAAATCAGCATTGTGTGCAACAAGCACAGAATCACCTATAAATTCTAAAAACTTAGGCATAATCTCTTTTATAGTAGGTGCATCTTTTACCATATCATCTGTAATATGAGTAACTTCTACTACTCTCTCAGGTATTGGTTTTTCAGGATTTACAAAGCTTTCAAATGTATCTATTATCTTTCCTTCTTTTATTTTAATAGCACCAATTTCTGTAATTTTTTCAGTAATATGTGATATACCTGTTGTCTCTAAATCAAAAACACAATATGTTGTATCTATAGATTGTCCTTTTGAATTTGAAACACATGGGTCTTTATCTGGACAAAAATATCCTTCAACGCCGTACAATACTTTTAAATCTGCTCCTGTTTTTTCAAGATATTTATGTGCCTCTGGAAAACTTTGAACCACACCATGGTCTGTAATAGCAATAGCACTCCATCCCCATTTTACAGCTCTTTTTAAAAGATCTTCACAAGGAGTAATTGCATCAAGTTGACTCATCTGAGTATGCATATGAAGTTCAACTCTTTTTTCTTCTGCATCATCTATTCTTTCTACTTCCTTAATGCCTGTTGATTCTAGAATAGTATTTGTCATGACCTCAACTTCTCTTGAGTAATTACTATATCTTGCATCTCCTTCAACTACTACACCACTTACTTTTGAAAGCCTTTTCTTTACCTCAGAAGCCTTTTGTTTATCTAGGAAAGCTTTACATGCAATTGTACTTGTACCATCAAAAAGATTAAACATAAGTATAGATTTTTCTTTGCCGCTTTTTTTATCCGTATAATCCTTTGTTTCAATAGCACCTGTTAGTATTTCTCCATCAATAGTAACTTTCATGTCCGTATTTTCTAGTATTGGTATGTCTTCTATTTTTACCAAATCATTTTTCAAAGTTGCACTTCTACCAAGAATTAGTGGAGAGTTTTCCTTATTTTCCTTGCTTTTGTCTACACTTTCTAATGCTTCTATTTTTTGAGCGATTTCTGGATTGTTTTGCTTAAGATCATTTTTTATTTTTTCACTTCTCTCTTTTTTCTCAGTTTCAATTTTCTCTTTTTCTTTTTGCTTTTCTATTTTTCTTTCTTCAATTTCAATCTTTGCTCTTTCTCTTTGAACTTCTAGAGCTTTTTCTTCTTCTTCAAGTTTCTTCTCTATAAGTTCTTGCTCTAAGTTTTCAGATATATTTTCTTCAAAAACGACTTCAAAGGTTTTACCATACAAATTTTTAAAAAGATGTGAAAAACCCTTGTCAAAATTTTGGGATAATAAAAAAGCAGAGCCTCCTAAAGGTAAAACTATTTTTACATCATTTTTATCAACCTCTACTTTACTATTTCTCAAAAAAACATTACTTCCAGGCTCTTTCTTTGTAATATAATTTATAATAGATTCCCAGTTTTTTTCTATATTTGGTTCAAACTCTCTACTTTCATAATTTACATCTACAATAGCTTTAGCCACTTTAAAATTTTTATTTTTAAAAGTATTAACAAGATAGCTTTCAAATCTATCAAGATCATCAATAAATATTTGATCGCCACAAAGAATATTAACCTGTAATCTATTTGTTTTATTATACAAATTTATACTATCAATTTGAGAATTTAATATATTTTCATTGCCATCAAAATCATTAAATACTTCTCTAATTAATTTTCTCTGCATATTATCCTTTACTTACCTTCCTTTATCCCAAGTACTCCCATAAGGTTTTCATATACTTCTTTGGCATTTGCCAAATCTTTAAATTCAATTCCATTTATCGTGGTTTTTCCAACTGTTTTTCCTGATGCGTAAATACACAAATCTCCTCTTTTTACCATTCTTTGCCTTATTGTTTGATAAACTTTTATATCAGAAATATTTGCATATTCAACATCTTTTTCATTTGTAATAAAAATATTTTTATAAGAATAGTGTAACTTTGTCTCATAAAACCTAGCAACGTTTCCACTTCTTAACTTATCATTCACTAAGAAAGCGATATATACCAATAAAACTACTACAAGACAAACAAACGACTCTAATTTATTTTTTAATACAAAACAACCAATAAGAGCAATTACTAATAAGAAAAATATCTCAATATTTTTTAAAAACTCATATGGAATACTATAATTATTTGTAATTTCAAAAAGAATTTTTTCACTACCTTTACTGCCTTCTTTTAAAGTAGGTTTATCATTCATCAAATCTTGATAACAATCCTTACAAACATCAGCTTCCCCATCTTCAAGTAGTTTTCCGCAAATTCTACATCTCATTTAAAAATCCTCCAAATAGATACTTTATCTTTCAAAAATTCTAAATATATCATTATACGTGACATACAGTGACAACAAAATCAAAAATGAAAACCCTATAGCTTGTATTTGCATTTCTAAATTTTCCTCTAATGGTTTTCTTCTTACACCTTCAACTATAAGTAGTAGAAGTCTTCCTCCATCTAATGCTGGTATTGGCAGAAGATTTGTAACTCCTAAAGACACTGAAATAAGTGCAAGTAAATTAATAAAATTTTGAAATCCCGTTGTTTTAATCACAATATTTGAAATTCCGACAGGTCCTGTCATTTGATCAAGCCCTACCTTACCAGTAAATAATAGTTTTAAGCATTCTCCTACAGAAGATACAAACCCTACTGTCTTCCAATATGAATAATATGTTCGTTCCTTAAAAGTAAAATCTTCAGAATATTTCATAACTATTCCAAGAATATATCTTTCTTCATAAAGAGTAGGTTCTACATCAAATTCGAGAATTTGACCTTCTCTAAGGACTTTAATACTTACACTTTCTCCATTATTATCATAAAGCTCATTGTTTAAATCATCTACAGTCCTTATTTTCTTACCATTCATTTCTATTATTTTATCTTCAACTTTTATCTCAGATAAATGCTCTTCTGCTTCAGGTAATACTTCGGCAACAACTGGCAATACAATAATACTAGAAAACATTATAAGTATAAAATAAACAATTATTGCAAAAATAATATTCACAAAAGGTCCTGCAAGTACAACTACCATTCGTTTCCATAGTTTTGCATTGTTAAAACTTCTTTCATCTTCATTTCTTTCTGTTTCGCCAAGCATTTGGACATAACCTCCAAAAGGTATTAAAGAGACAGAATATTCTGTTTCTTTACTTTTTTTGGTAATTATTCTTGGCCCAAAACCTATAGAAAACTTTTCAACTTTTATATTAAAAAGTTTGGCAGCTAAAAAATGCCCACCTTCATGTATAAATACTAAAAATCCTAAAATAAATGCTATTTTCAAAAAATTAATTATTACCAATAGCTACCTCCATTTATAAAAAGATAGTAAATAAAAAATATGCAAATGGACAAATAAACATTATACTATCTATCCTATCAATCATCCCACCATGTCCTGGAAACAATTCACTAAAATCTTTAACTTCGCAATATCTCTTTATAACAGATGCCGAAAAATCACCAATCTGTCCTATTATACTCAAAATAACAGCAAAAATTACAACTCTTATGTAAGCAAAACTTGCACCAAAAAACTTATTAAAAATTATTGCAAGTAAAACTGTAAGAATGGCAGCAGCAGTTGTTCCACCTATACATCCTTCAAGTGACTTTTTTGGACTAACTTTACTAAATCTAATCTTTCCAAACTTCATTCCAACAAAGTACGCAAACACATCCGTTCCCCATGAAGCAGCAAGAACAAACCATATAAGTAGTTTGCCAGAAACAGCTCCATCTAATCCATATATAAGAGGTAAAAAAACTAAGAAGCAAAAAACATATAATATACCAAATAGTGTGAATGATATATCAAGAAATGTGATTCTCATATTTGAAATAATTACATGTAAAAATAAGATAAATAGCAATAAAGGAGGCATAATATAAACATAGCTATATAGCCCCACAGGTATAACATGTATAAATGCAATAACTAGAACCATCACATAACTTATCCATTTTATTACTTTTATATCTTTTTTAGATAAACAATCAATATACTCATACATGGATATTAAAGCAATCGCAGTGATTATTACATCAATTACATATTTATTTCCAAATATAAGTGCAGTTGTAACTATTGGAAAACCAATAAGTGCAGTTAATACTCTTTTCAAATTCATTTTTTCATTCCTTTGTAATTATTTTCCTCTTCTTCTTTTTCTAGTATTATAATTTTTGATAGCCTCATCTAAATCATCTGCTGTAAAATCAGGCCATAATTTATCAATAAAATAAAGTTCTGAATACACTGTTTGCCATGGCAAAAAGCCACTTATTCTAAGTTCTCCACTTGTTCTTATAAGAAGATCTGGGTCTGGCAAATCTTTTGTATACATATATTTTGATAAAAGACCTTCATCAATATCTTCAAGTTTTATCTTTCCATCTTTATAATCTCTTGCAATATTCTTAGCAGCTGTAGTTATTTCAAGTCTTCCTCCATAATTTAATGCTATATTAAATATAGTACCTGTATTTGATTTTGTTCTTAATATAGTCTTATCGATACTTTCATTAAGTTTTTCTGATAAAGCTGTCCTATCACCAATAACCTGAATCACAATATTTTCAGTGTCTGCTTCTTTTGCAAAATCATCTAAATAGTTTTGAAGTAATAACATAAGAGCATTTACTTCTTCTTCACTTCTTTGCCAATTTTCAGTAGAAAAAGCATATACTGTTATATACTTTAGCCCTATTTTATTAGCATGTCTTACTATTTTCTTTAAAGTTTCTGCACCCTGTCTATGTCCTAATTTTATTGGTATTCCTTTATTTCTAGCCCATCTTCTATTACCATCCATAATAATAGCAATATGTGTAGGTAATGTCATATCATCCATGATAACATCCTTTCAAATTAAACATTCATAATATCTTTTTCCTTCTTGTCAAGTATTTCATCTATAGTTTCTACATACTTATCTGTAAGTTTTTGTATTTGATTTTCAAGCTTTTCCTTATCATCTTCTGTTATCTCAGAATTTTTTTGCATTTCTTTAACATCATCCATTCCATCTTTTCTAATTGAACGAATACTTACTTTTGCATCTTCTGCAATTTTTTTAATTTCCTTTACTAGTTCTTTTCTTCTCTCCTCTGTAAGTTCTGGGAAATTTAATCTAATTACTTTTCCATCATTATTTGGATTTATACCTATATCTGAAGCAAGTATAGATTTTTCTATAGATTTAAGTACATTTTGATCCCATGGTTGGATCATTATAGTCCTAGCCTCTGGTACAGAAATACCTGCCACTTGGTTTATAGGTGTTTGCACTCCATAATACTCTACTGTAATTCTATTTAGTATTGCTGGATTTGCTCTTCCAGCTCTAATTTCCATAAGTTTATTTTGATATACTTCTATTGACTTTTCCATTTTTTCTTCTATTTCATTTAATTCCATAATTCATTTCTCCTTTTAATAATAATTCTTATTTTACTATCGTTCCTATTTTTTCTCCTTTTACAGCTCTTACTATGTTTTCTGGATCATTTATAGCAAAAACTAAAAGTGGGATGTGATTATCTTTGCAAAGTGCTGTAGCTGTAGAATCCATAACTTTTAAGTCTTTTTCTAACACTTCTTTATACGAAATCTTATCATATTTTTTAGCAGTCTTATCTAATTTTGGATCTGCACTATACACTCCATCTATTGTCTTAGCAAGAAGAATAACCTCCGCATCAATTTCTGCAGCTCTAAGTGCAGCTGCTGTATCTGTAGAAAAGAATGGATGTCCTGTACCACAAGCGAAAATAACTACTCTATCTTTTCCTAAATGCTTCACTGCTTTACGTTTTATGAATGGCTCAGCTATCTCTCTCATTTCTATAGAAGTTTGAAGTCTTGTATAAATTCCCATACCTTCAAGTGCATCTTGAAGTGCAAGTCCGTTCATAACTGTTGCAAGCATTCCCATATAATCTGCAGTTGCCCTATCATTCATTTTTTTACCATTTTTTAGGCCTCTCCAAAAATTTCCTCCGCCAACAACAATTGCAACTTCTGCACCAAGTCCAACAACTTCCTTAACTTTTTCACATATATTTGTAACAACATCTGAATCAATGCCATGGCCTTCTTTTCCAGCCAAAGCTTCTCCACTTAGCTTTAGTAAAACTCTTTTATAAGCTAACATATGCAATTCCTCCCCAATATACTTTTCATATTCTATCATAAATTTTTCGATAATAATACTATTTTTAAAAAATAACATAAAAAAAAGAAATTGAAAAAATCTCAATCTCTTCTCTTTTCTCTTTATTTACTTATTGATAAAATTTTAAGCTTTATAACACCCACAGGTGCTTGAACTTCAACTACATTATTTTTCTTTTTTCCAAGAAGTGCTTTTCCAATAGGTGATTCATTTGAAATCTTATTTTGTGACAAATCTACCTCTGTAGAACCTACTATGATGTATTCCACTTCTTCATCATACTCCATATCTAAAACTTTTACTATATTTCCAACTTGAACAACCTCAGTATCTATTTCTGACTCATCAATAATCTTTGCATACTTTATTTTTTCTTCAATTTCTGCAATCTTAGCTTCATTTGCTGCCTGTGCATTCTTTGCTTCATCATACTCTGAATTTTCAGATAAATCTCCAAAGCCAAGTGCAACTTTTATTCTTTCTGCTATTTCATATCTTACTGTAGTCTTAAGATTTTCAAGCTCCTTTTCTAAATTATCATACCCCTCTTGTGTAAGTAAAAACTCTTTTTCTGGCATAATACATCATCCTTTCAACTTTATATATACTTTTATATAATAAGTTTTAATTAATGATTTGTCAAGAAAAAAATTAATTATTTTTAGCAATTATTTCATCAATACAATTTGCCACAGCCTCGTTTATATCCATACAATTTTCTAAACAATTATATATTGTAGTCCACTTAATCACTTCTATCGGATTATTTTCAGATGAATATAACGACCTTATTGCACTTTGATACAAATCATCTGCTTTTTCTTCATATATATTTGCTGCAATTACTTTCTCACGAGCTTTTCCATAATTTTTCTTATTTCTAAATAATTCAAGTAGTTCTTTTAAATTTTGTACCGCTTCAAATATAAGTACCATAAAATCTCTAATCTCACCTCTTAGCTTGTTTATTTCATATATTTCTATGTTTATAGCAATCTCATCAACATTATCAACTAAATCATCAATACTATGTGATAATTTCATAATGTCTTCTCTTTCTATAGGTGGTAAAAAATCTTTAATTAAAAAGTCTACAATTCTATGCAAATTATTATCTGCGTCATTTTCAAACTTATGCACTTCTTTTGCAATTTCTTCCGATTTGCTACTATCAAAATTTTCAATGTATTCTGTAATTATTCTGGCACACTTTTCAGCACATTCCATACTGCTTATAAACATATCATAATAATTCAATTCTTCTTTTTTCATATTATTTTTCTCCTAAAAAATTTTCATAAAAATAAGAGTTACCAAATATCCTAAAAGCCCACAACCAGGGAATGTAAATATCCACGCAAAAATCATATTTTTAACTATGTTCCAATCTACCCTATTTAGGCCACGTGATGCTCCAACTCCCATAA
>CAYYBL010000051.1:0-10171 GCA_964470175.1 uncultured Lachnospiraceae bacterium
TTCTTCGCGCCAAATTTACGAAGTAAATTTGTGTGCAATTTTAGCCGAAGGCTTTATTTGATAGGAAATGCATAGCACTTTCCTATCAAATAATAAAAGATGTTCTGTAAAAGAACATCTTATTTTTTTAATTCTTTAAGTAAGAATGCTGCGAACTGTTTATATCCCACGTCACTCATATGTATCCAATCTTCTTGTCTATATTGTTCATCATGTCCTACAAATATATGAGATAAATCAATATAAGTTATACCCATTTTTTCACTAAAAAGCTTTGCTTGTGAAAAAAATTCATCTCTTCTTTGAGCTATATTTGTCCTTGCAAGCGAATCAACTGTAATATTAGAAATTGTTGTTTCATCCAATAATAGTATAGATAGAAAATAAATCTTCGCTTTTGGATACTTTTCTTTCATGTATTTTACAGTATCTTCAAAATCACCATAAACTGTATTACTATCTGAAATCTCTTTAGTTTCAGGATCTATAGTACCAATTTCTAGTCTTTTTGACTTTTCCAAAAAACCAACATCATATCCCATGATATCATTTATTCCACCATTAAAGACTATGATATCTGGCTCATCTTCAATTTTATCGATTTGATTTTTTATTACTATATCATCTGTTCCTGTATTCTGAGTAAGTGTACTACCACCTCTTGCAACATTTTTTAAAGAAGTATTCTTAAGATATGGTTCTAAATAATACTCGAATCCTCTATCCTCATTTCCATACCCAGACATTATAGAATCACCCAAAAATACTATGGTTTTATCATCTAAACTGTTTTCACTTACATATATGCTACTCAAAATAACAATCACTACAATAAAAACAATTACAAAAATAATCATTTTCTTTTTCATTTGCATCTCCATTTATACATTATCTGATTCATTGATTTGTGTTTCAAAGAAAGAATTAAACTCTTCTTCAGAAATCTTTTCTTTTTCAATTAATCTTTGAGCAACTTTATCTAATACATCCATATTATCAAGCAAAATTTTTTGTGCTGTTTTATAACTACTATCAATTAGTATTTGAATTTGTTTACCAATCTCGTTTACAACTCCTTCACCAAATATCTGCATTTCATATGGATCGTCTACTTTAAGTGAAATTGGTCCAACTTTTTCGTTCATACCATATACTGTAAGCATATCTTTTGCTATACCTGTAGCTACTTCCAAATCATTACTTGCTCCAGTGGAAATTTCATTTAAAGCTATCTTTTCAGCAGCTCTTCCTCCCATAAGTGCAACCATTTTTTCAAGTAACTCTGTCTTTGAAATATAAAACTTATCTTCTGTAGTTTTATACATTGTATAACCGCCTGCTACACCTCTAGGAATAATTGAAATTTCTTTTACATTATTTTGAGTAGGTAAAAATCTACTTACTACAGCATGTCCTGCTTCATGGTACGCAGTTAATTTTTTATCTTTGTCAGAAATAACTCTATTTGTTTTTTCAAGTCCAACAGTAATTTTCTTTACAGCATCTTCTATATCTTGTTTTGTGATTTTTTCATGTTTATTTCTTGTACCTATTATTGCTGCTTCATTTAATATATTTTCAAGTTCTGCACCTGTAAATCCTGCCGTGTCCCCAGCAATCTCTTTGAAATCTATTTCTCCTTCAAATGTTTTATTTCTCGCATGTAATTTTAGTATTTCTTCTCTTCCATTTAAATCTGGCACTGGTACTACTATTTGTCTATCAAATCTACCTGGCCTTAACAATGCTTTATCAAGCATTTCTGGTCTGTTTGTAGCTGCAAGTACTATAACTGTATCATTTGTTTCAAATCCATCCATTTCAACTAGTAATTGATTTAGAGTCTGGTTGTTTTCAGTTTCAGCACCACTATTTGTAGCTCTACGAGATCCAATTGCATCAATTTCATCTATAAAAACTATACATGGTGATAATTTTTTTGCCTTTTCAAATAGTTTTCTAACTCTTGATGCACCAAGTCCAGCAAACATTTCGATAAATTCAGAACCACTCATAGATATAAATGGAACCCCTGCTTCACCAGCTATGGCTTTAGCGATAAGAGTTTTACCTGTTCCTGGTTTTCCATATAAAAGTACACCCTTTGGAACTCTTGCACCCATTTTTTTGTATTCCTTTGGATTTTTAAGGAAATCAACTATTTCCTCAAGTTCTCCTTTTTCTTCATCAAGTCCTGCTATGTCATCAAATCTTACATCTGAATCTTCACCATCAGCTCCACCATATACCTTGGCACTATTTCCTCCAAGTCCTTGCATCTGGATAATCATAAACATAAGTACCACAAGTAAAATAGTAGGAAGTAAAGAAAATAAAGTTTCTGCAACTCTTAATAATGGATTTACATTTTCTTGAACAAGCTCTATTTCTACACCTTCTTTATCTATCTTCTCTTGAATCCACTCCATAAAAGCTTGTATGCTAGGCACTAATACAGTTTTTTCTCTATCTTTTTCTTCACCCTCACCTTTTAAAATAACATCTATCGAGCCACTTCCTGTTGTCATCTTTATTTTTTCTATATTTCCAGAATTAATTGATGTTATTAACTCTGTATATGGCATTTCTTTTTCGTCTTTTTCACCTAATTCATCATTTTTTCCATTGTTAAAGTAGAAAAAGATGCCACTTAAAATTAGAACTAATATAACAACAGCAATTGAAATGATTTTCGCTTTGCTATTTTTGTTTTCATCTTCTCTCTTTTCGTTTTTCTTATTGTCTTCACTCATAAATCTTTTTTCCTTTAATTATATTTAGGTATTTTGGCCCCTATTCGCCTTTATCATTTTTATCATTTTCATCATTTTGGACTTCATCTAAAGCCTCTTTAGACCCATTTGCTATATTATATTTTATTACAACCATTGCTGCAATCAAATAAATAATTGAAACAAACAAATAATATTTATCCAAATTGCTAATAGTAATATACGTAAAGCAGGTAACACACTCATATATACTCAAAACTATCATAGGAAGAGTCGATGAATATATAGCAAGTGTAGACATTGATATAAGCTTTATTTTAAGTGCAAAAGTATATGATAACATATAACCAACGCATAAAATAATTATATAATATAGGAAGTAAATCAAAAATTTTGAAAAATAACCAACAACAAGACCTTCCATGAAAAGTTCTACTATCATGGTTCCTTTTCCCATACTATTTATTACTTCTTTTAATTCTTCCCTATTTGAAATATCAAAAAATTTTAAAAAACCAAAATCTGAATATTCTCCAATTGAAAATGTTTCTAAATTGGAAACCATATACATTTTATCTTTAAGCAAAATAAAACCCTTATCACTTGCTCTATATTTATCTTTGTATTCATCTATTTTTGATTTTTGAAAATCTTCATCTGTATTTATAAATAATCTTATCTTATATTTTTCATTATATGCATTTTCTACATTTTGAGATAGCTTTAAAGTACCATCTTCAAAAGTAAAGTCAGGTAGTTCATTATTTACATATTGAATACCAGCATCTATTATTCCTGATAAATAATACGTTTGGCAAATTGTTGTAAAGAAGGTAACAATCAAAATCAAAAGCAAAAAATACCTAAATGGAATTCTTCTATCTTCAAGTAAAAAACTTCCATATTCATCAACATTAAATATAGCTTTTTTTATTCTAGCAAAAAAATTCACTTAAGTATACTCCCTTCTAATTTTACTATTCGCATCAAGTGGCTTTATATCAAATACAACCTGCACATCATTTTTTATGTTATCTGATTTAGAAATATCTATGACAGAGTGATACATCCCAAGTCTACCTATTACGTTATATTTAGTTTTATTTATTTCAACTTTTATGCTATTTTTCTTAAATAGTCTTTTTATCTCAAACCATATAGCACAAATGTTATTTTTTAATGTGAAGTCATCTCTCTTTTTTGCATAATTAAAACCATCCATATATCCTACTGGAAGAATGGCAATTCTCATATCTTTTTTGGCTTTATATATGTTTCCATAACTAACATATGTATTTTTTCTTATATCTTTAATTTCTACGATATTTGATACAAATTTTCCAATCTGACGAAATCTATCTTTACATAAAAGTGTCCTTCCTTGTATGCATGATCCAAGTCTTACAGTATTTTGCCACATATACGGATATTTTAAAAATGCTGTCGAATTACATACATGTCTGTACTTTATGCTAATATTATTTCCTTCAAGAAAACTTAGTACATCACAAAATCTATCGTACTGGATTTTTGAATACTTTTCATCAATCGCCTTTGATAGATGTGTATAAATACCTTCAACTTCAATATAATTCGTATTTTTTATAATATCTAAGACTTTTTCTTTTTCATAATACAATATACCATACCTTGAGAAGCCTGTATCTATCTTTATATGAGCTTTTATATTTTTTCCTAATCTACTACAGATTTCTTCTGCATTTTTTAAGCTTTCCAAGCTATCCAAGGTAATGATTATATCATTTTGAATTAGGATTTCAAGTTCCTCTTTTATTTTTGAAGGTGTGAGCATAAGTATCCTGCAGTCTACACCATTTTTTCTGAGTTCGACTGCTTCTTCAATATTAGCAACAGCTAAAGTATCAATATGATTTTCATTTAGAAACTTGCTATATTTTATAAGATCAAGTCCCATTCCATTTGATTTTACAACAGCTATAACACTAATATCTTTTTTCTCATTTTTAATTATGTTGTTTATTTGATTTAAATTATATTTTAAATCTTGGCTACTTACTAATAATTTTTTCATTTACTTTTATTCTTACTATTGAACTTTAGAGTTCTTAGTCCTCTATATGTTTTTTCTGCCAATTTATACATTTTGTACTTAACAGGATGAAATGGTAGATAAACCTCTCCAATAAATTCTGTAAATTCAGCATTAAATCCTTTTTTGAATCTATATAATCCGTATTGTGGATGTGATTCATCTACAACTCCAGATACACCTCTAAAATCATAAATATCTGCTTTTCTTTTTATAGCTTCTTGAATCATTGTCCACTGAAGTAAATAATTTGGCATCAAATTTCTATGTTCATTGCTACTTGCACCATATAAATACCATACTTTATTTCCATACATTATAGGTATAATTCCAGCTATAGGTTTATCCTCATAATATGCCATAAGTACTTTCATATGAGTCGGTGCTAAGCAATCATACATCTTTTCGAAATATTCTAGTGGTCTTATTATAAAATTGTCCCTAGAACCAGTAGTAATCATTATTTTATGAAAATCTTTTAGAGAATCTCTATCACCTTCTTTTATAACCACACCTTTCTTCGTGGCTAAACGAATGTTGTATCTAGTTTTTGAATGAAATTCTTTAAATATATCATCTTCCGTTTTATTTTTTATATTTAATCTAAACACAAATCTTGGCTGAATTTCATCTTTAAAGTCTTTACTATCATCTTTTATTTTAAAGCCAATCTTCAATGCCAAATTTCTAAATTCTTCATCAGATTTTAATATATCTGGTTCAATCCTAAGTACAAAAGCTTTATATTTTTTTGATAAAAGTTTTGCTCCCTCTACAATATCTTGCATTACTTCTTCATCATATATATCACAAACTGGACCTCTAGCTGAATACATTATATTTCCAAAAAGAGGTATCTTCCTTATCCATACACATAAGCTTCCTATAATTTTTCCATCTTTCTCAGAAAGTATAACTTCTTTTTTCCAACTTGTCTTTACTTCTCCCCATTCAAGAGACTGTTGAAAATTACACCTTTCGTGTGACTCCAAAAACTGCTTATATGCTTCTTTATCTTTATCTTCTAATAGTCTCAAGTTGTATCCTCCGAATTTACTTATTTTTTAATTCCCCGAATTAGGTGTACCCTGCTCACCTGCTGGTGGAGTTGCCGGTTTTTCACTAGGTTGAGGTGTTTCTGCTTGGTTTGTTTCCGGACTTGGAGCAGTCGGTGCTTGAGATGGTTCTTGACTAGTCTCTGCTTGACTAGGTGTCTGATGCTGAGTAGGTGTTGTAGTAGTCGTAGTTGTTGTCGTAGTTATTTGAGACTGAGGTACTACAACTGGTAATCCCGCTTTTTGAGCTTGTATTTGTGCATCTGCTGCCTCAAATCTTGCCTGTGCTTCCGCTGCAGCTGCAGCATCTCCTCTTGAAATAGCTGCATCTCTATCTGTAGCTGCTTGCCATGCTGCTTGTTCTGCAGCTGTAACTCCAGAAGCATGAATATTACATGTTGCTACTGGAATCGTTGCTCCACCTGAAATTGAATGATGTGATGTCCAAGGAGCATCTATCTCTTTTTCTGGTAACGTTGTATATACATGTGAAACATTTGGACATGATGTTGTAGCTAAAAGACCTGAATCATTACATACTGCTACGCTGCTATGTCCTTCACATACTTTAGTAGGTACATTACTTTCAGTAAATAACTCTGTATGTACATTTGATCCACAAGATGAACCTGCAAGTTGTCCTGAAACATTACATACTGTCTTTCTTATAATTCCTTCTGGCTCTTCAAATTTAGCACCTGGTAAATCCTTATGTATCTCAGTCATAACAGCATCCCATATCTTTCCAGCTGGGTTTCCACTATAATTTACCTCTGCATTTTGTACATATCCATACCAACATACAGCAGCGTAATAAGGTGTAAATCCTGCAAGCCATCTATCAAAGTCATCATTTGTGGTACCAGTCTTAGCTGCGACATCCATACCATTTATTGCACAGTATGTTGCAGTACCACCTGCAAGTGTTGGCTCTTTCAAAATATCTTTTTCTATATATGCATTTTGTGGACTCATTGCTTGATTTTCAACTTTCTTTGGTTCATATACAACATTTCCACTTATATCTACTACCTTCGTATAGAATGTTTGCGTGATATATTTTCCATCATTAGCAATAGCTGAATAAGCACCACAAAGTTGAGCTGGTGAAATACCATCATGTAGTCCTCCTAATGCCAAACTCATTCCTTCTTGCGTAAAATCAGGAAGTCCTACTTTTTTGCAAAATTCTACCGAATACTCTGTACCAATATTTGTAAGTGCTTTTGCATGAGGAATGTTAGCAGAAACCTTTATTGCTGTACGCATATTCATTAGACCTTTATATCCACTATACCATTCTTTAGGTGACCATGCTGAAGCTCCATTACCCCAAGTTGTAGGACAATCATCATAGACTGTCGCACCTGTAATTGTTCCTGATTCAAGTCCTGGTCCAATTACAGAAATTGGTTTCATAGAAGAACCTGTTTGCTTTTTTATGTCTGTAGGATAATTAAAAAATCCAAGTTTAGTAAGAGCGTTTCTCTCTTCTTTTGATCCAACTGCTGTAGCACATGCCACAACTTGTCCTGTCCTATAATCTTCTACAACTATAGTAGGTATACTATATTGTACCTCTTTAACTTTTTCGCCTGTTGTTTCATTTGTCTTATATACTGTCGTACTTGTAATATATGCTGGTTTTACAACTTCATCTTCTACAATCTTCTGAATATTTGATTTTTGAGTTGTATATATCTTAAATCCACTACTATATAGATACATTTCAGCCATATCCCTATTCATATCTGGATTGGCACTCATAATTTGATTAAGTATTTGATCTATAGCTGCTTCTGTATGATAAGAAACTGTAGTTGTGACCTTTGCCTCTTCACCATTTGAAAAAGCAAGGCCACCCTCTACTTCTGCACATGAAGAAGTATATTGTTCGTCATTTATAAAACCAAGTTCTTTCATTTTGCCTAAAACTGTCTTTGTTCTATTTTTTATTTTATCTGACATTGCAGCCTTCTTTGCCTCTGCTTCAGGATCTCCCTCATAAGTTTCAAATGGTTTGTAAGCATTTGGAGAGTTGTTTATACCTGCCATATATGCACACTCTGCTATGCTCAAATCCTTTGCACTTTTATTGAAATAATATATAGAACCAAGTTCTACACCATTTATATCATTACCAGCTGTAAATATAAGATTTAGATAAAGCTCTAATATTTGATCTTTTGATAAATATTTTTCTACTTGAACAGCTTTTGATATTTCTTTTATTTTTCTTTTTACACCAGCCATAGATGAATTGTCTTTTTCTTGAGTAATATTTTTTATAACCTGCTGAGTGATAGTACTTCCACCAAATGAAGATTTACCTCCATTTGTGATATATGTAAGTGTAGCATACATAGTTCTTTGGACATCTACTCCGCTATGTTTATAAAATCTTTCATCTTCTATAGCAACATATGCTTTTGGCAAATACTCAGACATTTCTGAAAGCTTTACACTTTTTCTCTTTGTACCACCGCTAAGTGTTGCAAGTAGGTTTCCATCTGCATCATATACAGTAGAGTTTTCATATCCAACTACTAAGCTTTCTTTACTAATCTTTAGTTCATTTCCAAATGCACCAAAAAAGATACCTGCTAAAATGCCAAGTCCTATTACAACTGCTAAAAATATTAGCACTAATATTATCTTAAGCGTAATTGATGCCACTGGATGTCTATCCTTAAATCTCATCTTCATAGATTTATTTTTCTTTTTTCTTTTATTTGCGTTTTTTACGACCCTTGCCATAAATTTCTCCTTTGATATTTTCACAAATTTATAACTCTAGTAATTATATTACAAATATGTAAATAAATAAAGTTTTTTTGAAAACATTTTGTGATATTTCTATCAAAGTCATATCAATACTTTTACCGCACTATATTTCAAAAATATCATCAAAATCATTTAATAAATAGGCTCCATCTTTTATTAAATTATTAGTACCTACTGAATCCTTAGCATTAATATTTCCTGGCACAGCGAAAATATCTCTTCCTTGATCCAAACCATAATTTGCAGTAATAAGACTACCGCTGTTTTTCTTTGCCTCAACAACAACTATTTTTTTAGAGATTCCACTTATTATTCTATTTCTCAAAGGAAAATGAAATTTTTCAGGTTTTGTAAATAATTTATATTCTGATACGATTGTTCCACTGGCTTCCAAAATTTTCTCAAATAATTTTTTATTTTCCTTAGGATACACTTCTTCATTTGAAACGCCTGTACCAAGCACCGCAATGGTTTTTCCAATACTACTATTTAAACATCCCAAATGAGCATATGTATCTATGCCTCTTGCCATTCCGCTTACAACATTTACATTTCTGTCAGCTACATATTTAGATATTTCCAATGCCACTTTTTTACCATAATTACTAGGTGTCCTGGATCCAACTATTGCAATATTGTCCCCACAAAGATTTCCCATGTTTCCCCTCACATATAAATAAACTGGGAAATCATATACCTGATGTAATAATTGTGGGTATTCTTCATCCTTATATGATATAAGACTTATTTTGTTTTTATTCATATAGTCAATATACCTATCTAGTACATTTCTATAGTCATTCCTTAAAATCTCTTTTTTTTGATTTTCATTTAACCTTGAAAAAAGAATACCTAAATCTTTTTTTGAAAACTTAAAAATATCTTCTAAATTAAATTCTTCAATTATTTTATATTTAGTCTTATTTACGATATCAAGCATAGAAAACCAAATATCATATTTATTGTTCAAAAAAACCTCCTAACATAATAGTTTTTATTTTGGAAAAACGCACGAATTGTGCTAAAGAAAAAACAAGAACAAAAGGGGACATTATGCAATACTGAATAACTTTAATCTATGTCAGAGGTCCCCGTTTTTTCTCTGTATATCTTATCCGTAACTCACTTTCGTTCGAACGGCTAAGAAATGTTCGACGCGCCAAATTTACGAAGTAAATTTGTGTACAATTATAGCCGAAGGCATTATTTGGCAGAAAATGCTTTGCATTTTCTGTCAAATGAAATATGTTATTCATGAACAAATAACATATTTCCCAATACATATATAACTACAATTGCAATATAAATTGCATTAAACAAATTCATTTCACTTACAAATTGTCCACTTGTCAGATACTTGTATATAAAATAAATATACTTAATCATCATAGAAGTCGTGGATGCATATGCTACTAAATTAAACATTTTGCTATATTTCACTCTGTTTTTTGTAATTAGAAAAACAAGCCATAACAAAACAGAAATTACTAAAATAGTATCAAATGTAAGTGAAATTGAATTATAAAAAA
>CAYYBL010000052.1:0-10123 GCA_964470175.1 uncultured Lachnospiraceae bacterium
AAGCATCTACAACAGTCCCTGCAATTTTTTCCAATTTATCCATAATAATACCAGGTGTAGTCATCAAAAACGTGCCTATACCTACCAAAACAACTATAGCAATAACTATAACCGTTGCCCAGAAAATTATTGGTCCAAGCATTGGTGCAAGCTTAGTAAATACTCTTGCTTTTAAATTTTTTTGAGATGTTGCATTTGCTACACTCTTCTGCACACTATTAATTCCATTTTGTACTGCATTAGAAGAAGCATTAGCCATACTCTCACTACTTTGCTCTTGTCTTTCTTCGCTCATATCTATTCCTTTAAATACAATTATATTTTCAATTAGCCTAAGTCTTAATAACCATATAAAAAAAGCTCTTTAAATCACAAATAAGCATATATTTATGTTTTATTTGATTTAAAAAGCTTTCGATCCATACATTAACTCTCCGTTTAACAAATTATCCCTGTATATATTATACTAAAAAAACAAAAAAAATTCAATAAAAACGCGGAGTTTTTAATGTAAACAACTCAATTTTTTTCACTATTATTTATACCAATTTTCCGAATAAAAAATGGTCAAAAAGAAGCTTGCTTTAACAGCAAGCTTCTTTTTATTGTAAAATTTTAAATTTAACATTTTTAACTTCAAATTTTCCGGTTGTTGCATTTTTTTGAAATTTTGTAAGAGAATTATCAAGTGTATCTGCGTTTTGTCTTAAATCCGTAGTATAATAGATCTTTTGGCCTTCTATTTTTATCTTGTTTTTCACTATTTCTCTTAAGCATTCAACCATGTGTTTTTCATCTTCACAAACAAGTATAAGTTCTGGTTTTGTTTCATAGCCAGAATCCATAGGAACAAAATGTTCATAAAAATCTACATACACCTTCATCCTATCTCTAAATCTATCTTCCCATCCATCTTCTCTTCTAACGCACTCAAGAGTAAGATAAAGGCTCTTACCAGCCATACTTAATTTTATCTTTCCATGCCCTTTTATCGTTTTGTTTATAGTTTTTCCAGTAATAGCAGGTTTTACTTGATATGAATCAAAATTTTTAACTTTTCTTATAAAAGCTATAATTACTTGATTTCCAGCTAATCTTTTTTTCATTAATGCAACTGGCTTTGTATTGTCAGTAGGTTGCCATTTACAATCTATCTCTCTTGAAGTAAGTAAATATTTACCCATCTTTTCCATACAATAAACTCTATATATGCCTTTTCCTTCTTCAGATGAGAAATAATATCTCGTAAGAATCTTTGATTTAACCATCTGCTCAAGTTTATTGTTTAGTTTGTCTTGTGATTGTATTTCAACATTATTCATTGTAAGAAGTTGAAATATCTGCCTTGATGTAAGGAATTCAAATTCATTTATAAAATCTAAAATTTTAAAATGAATATCTGAAATATGTCCTAAGTTTACTTTATGGATTATTTGATTTACGGAAACATAACCATCTTTTCCATCAAATACTTTTATTTCTCCCTCCCTAATTGCGAAAGGAGAAACGGTAGTCTTTATTTGTCCATCTTCTACCATCTCAAAAAAACCTCCTATTTAAAATCTAATTTTAGATTATTAATAATTTTATTTTTTTTCTATCTTTTATAATTTTTTTAATGTAGACCTTTACGGCTTGACCATATTCCAGGCCTTCTTTGTACTCAGCTAAACCTACAAGATTTGGTTTCAATTCTATGAAAATACCATTCTTAAACTTATCTGCTTCTTTTACTATACCATCCACAACAGTCTTTTCAGAATACTCTTTTATGTTTTCTTCCCAATTCCCTAAAAGTTCTTTGTATGTGAGTACAATTTTATTTTTTTCTACATCTATGGATTTTATCATAACTTTTATCTTTTGGTCAACCTTTAATCTTTCTTCAGGTGATTTTATCCTAGAAACAGATATATCCTCTATATGTAGAAGTCCTACTATACCTCCTCCTATCTCAACAAAAGCTCCAAACTTTCTTATGTTTTTTACAATACCATCAACTACCATACCAGGCTTTAGATCATTCTTCACCCAATCTATGGCCTCTTTTTGAACTTCCTTTCTAGAAAGCAAAATTCTACGTTCATCATATACATCTTTTACTACAAAATTTACAAAACTATTTACTTTACTTCTGCAAATTTTATAATCGCAAAATCCATATTCATCAACATTTATATATTCAAATTCATTTTGTGGAATTACCCCGTCTATATCATTTCCAAGATTTACATGAAGAGTTCCATTTAAGTCACATTTGTATACTTTTCCACTTAATACCTCTTTATTGTTATATGCCTCTCTAATATCTGAAATATCAAGTTGTTTGCTATTATCAATCCAACCTTCAGGAATAAACTTTTGGTATTCCATATAATCTCCTCTTTCGTACAAATATATAAATATTTATTTCATTATACTACTACAAAAACTTTTTTTAAATATTTTATTGTAAATTATCTAAAAGACTTTTTACCTCTTTATCACTTAAATATCTCCATGATCCGACTTTTAAATCCTTTACACCAATTGAACCAATCTTACTTCTATGAAGAGCAATTACATTTTTTCCAATAGCCTCACACATTTTTCGAATTTGTCTATTTTTACCTTCATGAATAACGATTTCTATCCTTGACACATTTTTTTCTTCATCAATTTTTAATATTCTAACTTTTGCAGGCCTTGTGACATATGATTCACCATTATTTTGTATTTCTACACCACTCCTCAATTTTTCTATATCTTCATCCCTTATTATTCCTCTTATTGTGACATTATATGTCTTTTCTACTTCATGGCTAGGATGTGTAATCTTGTTTATAAACTCTCCATCATTAGACAATATAAGAGCACCCGATGTATACATATCAAGTCTCCCAACTGGTACTACCTTTTCTTTAATATTAATTAAGTCTAAAACAGTCTTTCTATCAAATTGGTCATGTACCGTAGTAACATAGTCTATAGGTTTATTAAGTAAAATATAGATTTTATTATCTTGACTTTTTACTTCTTTTCCATTGTACTCTACTATATCTTTATCTGTATCAATCTTTGTTCCAAGCTCACGTACAACTTCACCATTTACAGATATTTTCCCTTGCAAAATAAGTTCTTCAGCTTTTCTTCTTGATGCTACACCAGCATTTGCAAGAAATTTTTGAAGCCTCTCTACCATTTTATTTTCCTCTTAATTCTTTTAAAACTTCCTCAAAATACTCTGGAATCGGTGCCACGCATTCCATTTCTTTACCGGTAGTTGGATGTACGAATTTTAATTTGTAACTATGAAGCATTTGCCCCTTAACACCAAATGGATTTTTTCCATTTGAGTAAACTTCATCACCAACAATTGGATAACCTATATATGACAAATGTACTCTTATTTGATGAGTCCTTCCTGTCTCTATATTTACTTCAAGAAGCGTAAATCCATCAAATCTCTCTATTACTTTAAAATGCGTAATGGCTTTTTTCCCATTTTTTGAAACAGCCATTTTCTTTCTATCTTTTGAGCTTCTGGCAATAGGCATATCTATAGTAGCATTGTTTTCTTTTGCAATTCCTCTTACCAAAGCAATATATGTCTTTTTAACCTCATGGTTTTTAATTTGATTACTAAGATTTATATGACTTTCATCATTTTTTGCAACTATCAAAAGACCAGAAGTATCCTTATCTATACGATGTACTATCCCTGGTCTTATCTTACCACCTATACCAGATAAATCTTCCTTGCAATGATTCAAAATTGCATTTACAAGAGTACCATCAATATTTCCGTTTCCCGGATGAACAACTAGTCCTTTTTGTTTGTTTACTACTAATATGTCCTTATCTTCATAAATAATGTCCAAAGGTATGTCTTGAGGTTTTAATTCTATCTCAACTGGAACTTCTTTTTTTACAAAAATATGGTCACCAAAACACACCTTATAAGATGGCTTTGATTTTTTTCCATTAAGCAAGATATTTTCCTCATCAATCATTCTCTGAACAGTTTCTCTTGAAAAAGATTCAAACTTTTGTGAAACGACTTTGTCAAGTCTTTCTCCCACAAAACTCTTATTTGATTCATCAATAATAAAATTCGTTTCTTCCATTTACTCAAATTTTCCTTTTGTTACATCCTTGGTAAAGGTAACTTTACACCAATAAATAGGAAGTGCAATCATTCTTTTTATTCTACTAGGTTGCCTAATAAGTCTCCATAGCCATTCTATTCCAAGCTTTTGAATAATCTTTGGAGCCCTCATAATTCTTCCAGCTTCATAATCAAACGTTCCACCTTGTCCTGCTGCAACATCAACCTTTAAAATATCTTTATGATTGTAAATCCACTTTTCTTGTTTTGGAGCACCTAGTGCTACAAATAAAACATTTGGTTCAAGCCTATTTATTTCATCAATAACATCTTCTTCAGAATCCTCTTCAAAATATCCCTCATGATATCCTACTATTTTAACATTAGGATAAAGCTTTTGTAGTTTTTCCGCTGTGATTTTTGGAACATCATCTTTTCCACCTAGTAAGTATATACTCCACCCTTCCTTATTTCCTACTTCAAAAACTTTTCTGAAATAAGATTGTCCAGGTATCCTTTCTTTAAAAGGCTTATTTTGTCTTTTCCCGCCAAGCATAATCCCAACACTGTCTGGAGTAGCAAGCTCAGCTTCATTTAGTATGTCAAAAAAAAGCCTATCTTTCTGAGCATTCATTACAAACTCTGTATTTGGTGAAACTACCATCTTGCATGTCTTACCACTTTTATTAACTAGTTCTTTAGTAATTTCACCAGCTTCATCAACAGTTATATTATCTATATTTACACCTAAAATTTTTATTCTTTCTCGCAAGTTTTTTCTCCATTTTTTTTATTTTTTATTGAATCTCTTGTAATAACAAATATAATAATCATTATCCAACCAATTATTACAAAAATATCGGCGACATTTCCAGTGAAAAATTTTCCAACTTTTATAAAATCAAAAACTCCACCTCTAAATAGTCTATCAATAAAGTTTCCAATTCCTCCACCAAGTACCATTCCAAGTGCTACAGAAGTTTTTATATCAATTTGCTCTCTTTGACTTACTATAAATTTAATGACTATAAATAAAACAAACATCATAAGAATTATATTCTTTTTATTTCCTTCATTAAAGCCAATTGCGAGTCCATCATTTATTGCTTTACTTATAGTAATAAATCCACTAGAGGTTTCATTAATAATAGCCTTTTCTATAACAAACTTACTCAATTGATCAATTAAAACTACACAAATTGTTAGAATAAGTATAATTTTTATATTATTGTTTTTCAAATTCATCCTCCGTACTTTTACTCAGAAACACTCTCCTTTATTACTGTTTCTTTATCTGTAATCCAATATACCCCATTATTCACAGCATCCTTCTTCTCAAAGATTTTAAAATTCCCTTTGTGGTATATTAATTCATAATTAGGATCTTTTTCAAGCATTAAAGCTAGTTTAACTTTTGAATGTAATATAATATGAGTAACTCCATAAACCTTAAAAGCATCTTTATAATCATATTGTAAGTCATCAATCCTTATAACATCCATAAATATATCATTTCCATCTGGCCTTATTTCTGGCTCTGTATTAAACTCTGGTGAATAAAGATCAGCTCTAGAATCTATAAATACTGGTATACCTTGCCATAATAAATAACTACCATAGTTGTATTCATTGTACAGTCTTATTTTGTTCACATCCAAATTTTCTTTTATCCATGTTGATGCTGCAACTGGATAATCTCTTGTATTTACATAGTTTTCATTTCTCTTGTCTTTTAATTTTTCTGTCGCATATAATGTGAAACAACAAACAATAATAATTGCTCCAGAAACAGTGCATACTATTTCACTGATTTTCTTCAATAGTTTAGTATCTACACTCTTTAAATATGAAGTAATAAGTTCAGCAAGTATTGGTGTACAAATAACCGAATACATTGCCACTTGTCTTCTTGATTTGAAAGACATATATATTAAACCTATAAATAAAAATAAGTCATGTAGCTTTATTTTTGTCCTTGTCAATGCCACTACCGATATAATCATAATAACCATTACTGCAAATGGTTTTGCATCCATAAGAGTAAGTGGTAAATGTTCATTTATACTGCCGGTTGTATTTCCTTTCATTGTCTTATACAAATATGTATATGCAGTATCTCCGGTTGGATTTAGTAGTCCCATAAGTCCTGCAATTATCATAACTATTATTAATAAGACAACAACATAATTTTTAGTCGTAACAATCTTATATGGGTTTTCTCTTCTTTCTTTTCTTTTGTTTATTTCATTTTGACGAACTCTCTCAAGTTTACCTTTTTTCTGAGCTATGAGTTCTTTCTTTTCTTCATTTTTTTCTAAATGATATCTTACTGAAAGTATGCACTTATATACAAAAATGTCGATATCTAAATCAGCCAATACCTCAAGCAAAAATTCGGCTATATATGGCATATATAATATAAAATAAAAAGGAAAAACTGCACAGTGCAAATTTGCAATAGCTAAAGCAATGAGCACTAGTCCAAAAGCATATCTTTTCTTCCTTGTTTCTAAAAAACCTTCAATCCACAATATTTCAAGGCCAAACAGAATAAATGTGACAAGTTGTGACCTTGCAGCTATAAAATCTCTCATTGTATATATCGCAAGTATTGTGAGTGCTGTAGATATAACACCATCTTTCGATTTCTTGTATGAAAGCGTAAATATAACTATACCAAGTATAGCTGCAAATACCATCGTGGAAATATATATCCCAAAAAATCCTCCATTATCATAAATGATATACATCATAAAATCATAAAGCCAATGTGGATACACGTAAGGAAGATTATGCCAAGAAAATGGATCTCGGTCCAAATTTTTTATGCCATTTTGAGAAATATATTTTCCTACTGCAATAGTATAAAAAGTATCATTTTGTAAAGACTTTGGTGAAATTCCAACACAATAAATAGCTATACACACACATGCCAAAAGAAAAATCGGTATTACAATTTTTGGCATATAAATCTCTTTTTTCAAATTAATGTAAAATCTTTTCTTTCCATCTTTCTCATCGGTAGATTTTTCATCTTCTTTTTTCTTGCCAAACATTTATAAACATCCTTTCAATAATTGTCATTTATCCTAAATAACAATTTGTATTATATCAAACTACCTAAAAAAAATATAGTATTTATGGCAAAAAAATAAAGCTAGAATAATCTAGCTTTACTTAATCTAATTTAAATATATTACATAACTTCTGCTTTTACTTCAGAGTTTTCTGTTTCTTCACTTTCATCATCTTTTACAATCTCAAGACTTGCAATTGAAACTTCATATGCTACTCTTGTTTCTGATGTTCCATCTGGAAATTTCTTTTCATAAGTTCTTGATTGAACTCTTCCTGTAATCTTTACTTCTGTTCCAACTTCCATGTTTTGACAAAATCTTGCATTTCTTCCCCAAGCAATACTTGGTATGTAGTCTGATTTGTTATATGCTCTATTTACTGCAAGTAATATATCTGCAATCTCTCTTCCAAATGGTGTTTGTCTGTATATTGGTTTCTTACATATGTAACCAATAAGTATAACCTCATTTGAAACCTCTTCTTCTTCATCTTCTGAATCTTGATATTCAGAAACTTCCTTTGCAAATACTGTTAGGACAAGTCTATTTTTTTCATTCTCATAATTGTTGTATGATCTGAATTGTCCTTCAACTTTTATTTTCTTTCCAATGTCCAAATCCATATCTGTAATCAATCTCTCTGAGATTGTGATAGGTATTATATCTACTGTTGAACTAAGTCTTACTACCTCCAAGTTAAATAAATAAAATTTTTCACCATATATTTCATGACTATAGCTCATATCACTCACTACTTTTCCAATCAATATAAGGTGATTATTCTCTGAATAATTTGTATTCAATTTGTTTTCCTCCTTAAATTTATCTATCGTATTCTTCACATATTGTTCGTATTTTCAATCCAACATCTTCAGTATAGCATATTTTTTTATTTTTGTCTACATAATTAGTTAAATAATTTTTATTTTTTATTAATTTATTAACGATTTTGCAAATTATTTGTGAAATTATATGTAAACTTATTATTTGCAACCAATTATATTTGTTGTTAAAATGACAATTAAATATCTATATCGTTTTCTTGCTTTCTATAATACCTTGTATTTTTCATCTTATCTGGTAAGTATTGCTGCTCAACCACATGTCCCGGAAAATCATGAGGATATTTATATCCTTCAGCATATCCAAACTGTTCCATTCCTTTAGCAGGAGCATTTCTAATATGCATTGGTATATTTCCAGTATCTTTACTAGACACATCTGCCATTGCTTCATTTATAGCCATATATGCTGAATTTGATTTTTTTGAATTTGCAACATAAATAGCTGCTTCTGATAATATTATCCTAGCCTCTGGCATACCAACCATATTTACTGCTTGCATTGCAGATGTAGCTACAACAAGTGCCATAGGATTTGCAAGGCCAACATCTTCAGCTGCTTGTACTACAATTCTTCTTGCCATAAAAACTGGGTCCTCACCTGCATTTAAAGCTCTTGCTAAGTAAAAAACTGCTGCATCTGGATCACTGCCTCTCATCGACTTAATAAAAGCACTAATATTATCGTAGTGGCTATCACCAGATTTATCAAACATAGCTTTTTTTACATTCAAGCTTTCCATTGCGATATCATCTGTGATGTTTATAAATCCATTTGAATCAAGTTTTGTAGTAAGAGTTGCAACCTCTAATCCATTTAATGCTGTACGCACATCACCATTTGAAAATTCTGCAATTTTTTTAAGAGTACTATCTTCTATATTTATATTGTATGTTCCAAGTCCTTCTGGATTTTTTAAAGCATTTTTCAATATTCTAAATATATCATCAGATGAAAGTTCCTCAAGTTTTATAACCATAGATCTTGATATAAGAGCCTTATTTACTTCAAAATAAGGATTTTCAGTAGTTGCTCCTATAAGAATCACTGTACCATTTTCAACATATGGAAGAAGCGCATCTTGTTGAAGCTTATTAAATCTATGAATCTCATCTATAAATAATATGCATTTTCCACCAGGATTAAGTAATAGATTGTCTGCTTCTTCTACAGCCTTTTTTATGTCTGCCACACCTGATGTAACCGCATTAATTCTTGTAAATTTGTATTGTGTAGTTTCACTTATAACCTTAGCAAGAGAAGTTTTGCCACAACCCGGTGGCCCCCATAATATAAGACTCGTAAGTCTATCTGCTTTGATAGTCCTATACAGTAATTTGTCTTTTCCAAGCACATGCTCCTGTCCAATAAATTCTTCTAAACTTTTTGGCCTTACTCTAAAAGCAAGTGGTTTATTTAAATCCATAATTAATTATTTTATCTTGAAAGCAAAGATAATCCTTTCTTTATAAGTTCTTCTACTGATACATCAGTATTTGCAATCTTTTCAAATGCTTTTTCAATTTCTTTTTTGCTATATCCTAAAATTTGTAGTGCTTGGATAGCCTCTTCTACATTTTGAGAATGTGAAACTTGTTTTGAAATTTCACTTTTCTCCTTTTCTATGTCTACAGTCATTTCCTCTTTCTTAAGTTTATCTTGAAGTTCTAAAATAATCCTTTGTGCTGATTTTGGTCCTACTCCAGGTACTTTCTTTAGAGTATCTACATCATTTGAAAGTACCGCAATTGCAAACTCTGATGGTGTGATATTTGAAAGCATAGAAATAGCTGACTTTGAACCTATACCACTCACTTGTATCAATAATTCAAACATTCTAAGTTCTTCTTGAGTAACAAAACCATATAAACTCATATCATCTTCCCTTACAGAAAGATGTGTATGTATCTTAACAGACTCTCCATATTCGCCTAATGCATCTATATCTTTTTCAGACATAAAAATCTTATATCCAACTCCAACAACATCTATAACTACATAATTTCTAGCTTTTTCTTCTAAACTCCCCTTTATGTATGCATACATATTTATTTCTCCTTTTGCAAACATATTTTCGTATATTTTATCATATTTAAATTTATTTTCAAGTATTTTC
>CAYYBL010000053.1:0-10100 GCA_964470175.1 uncultured Lachnospiraceae bacterium
TGATTTACTAAATGGAGCTAAGACATTATCTGCTGGAGCAAGTACACTCGCTGAAGGAACGTCCAATCTAAAGAATGGACTTGGAACATTACAAGAAGGAAGTCAAACTGTAGATACTGGAGCACAAGGATTAGTTAAAGGAATTGGAGATGTAAATAATGGGGCAAATGCTTTGTCACAAGGAATAGGACAGGTTAGTAGTGGAGCAAAAGAATTATCAAATGGAGCTAAACAATTAGATGATAGTGTAGAAAAACAAGTTATACCAGGAGTAAGTGCTTTGGCAAATGGAACAGAGAGGCTTGATCAAGGAGCAAATTCATTATTAGAAGGTGTCAACAAATTACATGATGGAACAGGATCATTAGTAAACGGAACGCAAGAACTTGTTAATGGTACTATTGAATTAAACAATGGAATGAAAAAATTCAATACAGAAGGCATTAAGAAATTATCAAATAAGGTAAATAGAGATTTAAAGAAAGTCACAAACAGAATAAAAGAACTACAAAGACTTGGTGATGAATATAATTCGTTTGCATCTGATGAGGAAAGAGAAGCAATCAAGTTTATAACAATAATAGATAGTATGAAAAATACAGCAAAAGATGAAACTAATGAGGAAATAATTTTAAATACAGAGAATGATAGTTTTGAGAATAATAAGGTTGAAGAGGGAAAAAATAAGACAGGGAAAAAATAGTGATATTTATTGAAGGCAGAAATGCCTTCTTTTTTATTTGATAGGAAAGTGCTTTGCACTTCCTATCAAATAAATATTTAGGCTAGCATCAGCAATAAATTTTTCAAGTTTTTATGGATTACTATTATAATATTCTTTTACATCATTTTCAAATTTGTCTCAGTCAACATTGTATTTATTTATTTTTTCAGCAACATCTTTAGGGAACATTTTCATTATGTCAGCTTGATTTCCTGCTCCATCTGTAGGGTTTTCATAGCCAACAACTTCATTATTTTCAAATTTAACTTTATATGCCATCGAGCTTCCTGAGCCGGATACTATTTCATCATTTTCTTTATAATATGATGTATCAGCTATCCACATAATTAATTGATATTTTGTAAAAATAGTGATTTAATTTATTTGTATGTACAAGCATTAAAGGAGGTAATGGGCAATGAAAAAGTTTATTAAAGATAATTGGAAGTTTTTATTGCTAGTTTTACTGGGAGGATTAATTGGTGGCTATTGCATTGGACTATATTGTTATGATTCTTTATCTGAAGAATTATTGAAACAATTACAAGATCAAAACGTAACTAAAGAAATGGTTGCTTTATCTTCAATGGCTCAATATGGAATACTATTTGGTATAATACTTGCAAGTTTCGGTATAGTACTATCTAAAAAAATTCAATTGTGGAAAGAGTTTAAAATAGATAAAAAAGCTGTTTTTGTTACAGGAATCATTACTATTATTGGAGCATTTGTATTATTTCCTGGAGATAAATTAATTTTTGGTTCATTAAATAATTGGGTATATGAACAATATACTGTTAAGCCTACGATTCATAAAATGATTGGTGGATTGCTAGTCGGTGGAATTATTGAAGAAATAATGATGAGATTATTCTTTATGTCTTTAGTAGTATTTATTATCTCTAAGCTATTCTATAAAAATAAAAAGGAAATACCTACTTTAGTCTATGTTATTGCTAATGTTTTGGCTGCATTTCTTTTTGCAGCGGGACACCTTCCATCAACTGCAACTATGACAGTATTAACACCTTTGATAATTTTTAGAAGTTTCTTATTTAATGGTGGATTGGGATTAGCGTTTGGATATCTGTATAGAAAATATGGCATTGGATATGCAATGATTTCTCATGGATTATGTCATTTAATATCTGATACATTAATGATTATATTTGTTTTGTAATAACAAATTAGGTGGGAGGAAAGAAAATGAAATATGAAAAAACAGAAAAGTACAATACAGAATTAATTAATCAAAAAATTATGGGACCTAACCCATTAAAATTGGAAGAAGAACTTATGAAAAACCATCATATAAAAGCAGGTGGAGTAGTTATGGACTTGGGAAGTGGTCAAGGAATCACATCAGTTTTTCTAGTAAAAGAGTATGGGTTTAAAGTATATGCAACTGACCTATGGAGTAATCCAGAAGATAATAGAAAATTTTTTTCTGAAATGGGACTTACAGATGAACAAATAATTCCAATAAAAATGGATGCAACCGATCTAAAATATGAAAAGGACTTTTTTGATGCTGTTGTTAGTACAGATTCTTATAATTATTTTGGAAGAGATGAATGCTATTTAGATGAAAAACTTTTGCCTTTTGTAAAAAGTGGAGGTTATGTCTATATAGTTGTTCCTGGAATGAAAAAAGATTGTCATGATGATTTTCCTGAAGAATTGTTGTTATCTTGGACACCTGAACAACTTGACTATATTCATGATATCGAGTATTGGAAAAATATAATTTCTAAATCTAAAAATAGTGAAATTATTTCAATTTATGAAATGGAAAGTAATGAAGAATGTTGGAATGATTGGATAAAATGTGATAACGAATATTCAAGAAATGATAAAAAAGCAATAGAGGCAGGTGCTTGTGAGTATTTGAACTTTATAGCTATTGTTTTAAAGAAGAAATAATTGGTTTTGGAAAAAATGAAAAATGGACATATTAACTTTATGAAAAAGTCAATATGTCCATTTTGCTGATGAAAATTTGTTATCTCAGAATTTGAGAGTATTGCTCAATTTTGTGCAATCCTACTTTTAGAGAATTTGCATGAGAGCAGTTTATTGTAATGCATTGGTCGGACTTGGTCTTTTGTGAAGAATATGGGACAACTCCATCGCCTTCAATTCCCAGGACTTTGTCAACGACAAGCAGGAAAAGGTCAATTGGATTCAAACAACAATCCTCAAAAAGCAATTGCAGTTGGTGAATTTGTTTTGATAAATGTTCCTATATTACTAACTGGTTCATATAGGGGAGATATAGCTCAAGTTGATTCAAATGGATATTCTGGATTCATAAAAGTGCTATTAAAGATAATACTATTATAGCAAGAGCTGAAGTAATAGAAAACAAAGGTAATGATATTTAAAAGTTAAAAGTCTTTAATGAAGAGTTTGACTGTAGATCTATTTATATAAAAAAGAAACTTTAAAAGGAGCTTTAATTAGCTCCTTTTATTTTAAAACAAAAATTTTTTCAAATATATTTAAACATAGATTACAATAATGAAGTATTTCTTTGTAGTTCTCTGCATTAACCTGATATCTTTTATAATTCTGCAATTCTTTAAATTCATCTTTTGAAAGAAGATTGATGTCGCATAAGTATTCTATTCTATAATCTGAATCAGTCTCATTAAAATAATTATTTTGAGGTGTAATTAACTCAATAATATGTTTTACTTTCTTATAAAATCTTTCATTTTTTTTCTTTAATTCGAGTATACTAATCTCATTTATCTCAATGCTTCTAATAAATTTTATTATTTCAGCGTTCAGTTGTTTTAGTAGATTGATTAATTGTTTTATTGATGTATTGTTTTTTTCTATGTTGTATTTAACGGTTTCTTTTATATACATTTTATAAAATTCATTATATTTTGATTCATATTTTCTTCCGGATTGATGTTTGAATATTACTGCATTAACAATGTCATGATATTTTGATTCTTTTATATTTCTTATTTTATAGTAGTAGTCATTTGGTATTTTATAAACTTCACCTAAATCATAAAAAGAGCCATTCTTATCTAAAGCATAATAATTATCCAGATAATCTTTATTAGGATGAGCTGTTCCCATTAAAGCATAAATAAATTCATCATCTGCATGTACGTTATTTAAAACTAAAAAAGGTCTTCCATTAATATGTTTATCTATGTTAATAGACTTATTAATTCCCCTTGTTAAATTTGCATATTTAATTATTAATATATCACCATAATTATAATAAATAGGTTCCATTAATAACACCTCTCTTCCATTTATAATATTAGAAATTCATTGAAATTATAGTCGCTTCAGCTATAGGTGATAATATTTTCTCTTTGTTATTATAATCTTCAATAATTTCATTTTCATATTCTGCATAATCATTTAAAGCTCCTTCTCTGGAATAATTGTGAAATTTAATTAAGCATAGAATAACTTTTTTCTTATATTCACTGTAGCTATTATAATTAGAATAATAGTATTTACATATTAGAGGTGTTATTGCTGATGAAATAGAAAACCTTAAACTTATTGAATGTATTATGTGCTTAATGGTTCCTATTTTGGAAAAACATAATGCCGAATAGTGTTTATATTTTTTGTTTAAAAAATCTACATATTCATTATTTAAATTTTTTGAAACTATAAATATAGAATATATTATTTTAAATTCTTCAATTAAAACCGCATGTTTTAAATATCGATTTGAAGCAAAATCTATTCCAGGTTTTCCAATAATATATTTTTTTGTGTCTAAAAAAACATATACCCAATTGCACGAAGAAGCATGTATTGGTCCAGTTGGTTTGTACTCAAAATTTTTTCTCTCTAGATAATTTAAAAATTCAGTTTTTCTATTTTTCTCCAAATATACTAATAAGGCATTTTCATTTTCATTATCATTATTATTACTTTTTTTATTAGATTTCAAGTGGTTTTCTTTAAATATTTTTTCTCTTAAACACATATAAATCTCCTAAGCATCTTTAATAGACTTCTTCTCTATATTTTTCCCAATGTACTATTTTTAGGTAGAATCATTATAAAACATCTTTTTTGTTTCTAGAAACTGGCTTTGGTAACCGAACTTTTCACAAGCTTCTTCTAATTTTTTAATCCATTCATCTACATTCATTTTTCTTTCCATAAAAATACCTCCCAAAATTCTTATAAAGAGTGTTGAGAAGTAATAAAAAAAGACATTTCAAACGAAATGCCTTATAAATTACTTTTTATTATTTCCTCATCTATCTGAATTTACCACCTAACTTAATAGGTTGGTGTGGAGTCATAGAGTCAGTCTCTTATCCACTCTTTATAAGGCTTTATTACAATGTTGATTATAACATATTTTTGCAATTGTTTCAATCCTTGAAAATCTTATTACTTTCCTATTGGATTTAGTAAATTGAATGATATAATGACAAAAGAACATAAAAAAATAACTGGCGAAGAATTAACAGAAAATAGTGTATGTTATTGTGAGCAATTTGATAATGGAGGAATGTCTCATGGATTCATTAGTGGTATGTTTTGGGTAAAACCTGATACACAATTAAGTGTTTATAAAGAGTATTTAAGAGTATTAGGTTATATTAATACTCCAAAAGGGTTGTGATAAAAATAAAGGTATAGTTGATGGAAATGTAGATGCAAAAATAGGAGAATTATTATTTAGTTTTGATAAGAAAAAAATATATAATTTATGGGTAGATTATCCCCATAATTTTACAAAAGAAGAAAAAGAGTTATTTGATAAAGAAAATCCATTTTGGGCAGATTTTTTTAAAGGTAGATTAAAAAGCAATAATTCTAAAAAGAATTAAAAGTACTGCAGTAAAATGCAGCACTTTTTAACTATTTGTTATATTAAATTTTTTTCAACTGCAGTACTTTTTAGTTTTGGGTATAAAACGTCATAAAAAAAGCTTGATTTCTCAAGCTTTTTCTCGTTTTCCGATTCTGGTCGAGGTGCTGTTGATTAGAACTTTTCAGTATTACCCCTTCTTGCAACTAAACCCCACGTTATGCCACTTGTAGCCACTTCTTAAAATATTGGATTTCACTTCATAAACCTTCATTTCACGCAATTTTACTTCGTAGTTGCATTACTTAATGCAGTTAAACTAATGTAAGAATCTGTAAAATGTGTATGAAAATAAAGATTTAAATAATTATAAAGTATTTGCTAAAGTAAAACAGAAAATATGGAAGTAATTAAGAATATAGAAGATGTTTCAGATGCTATTAAGCATTTATCTAAAATAGAGTTTGAATATTATAAACAATATATGACCAAGTAAATTGAAGTTAATTTTATTATTAAATAAAATAATATACAAAGAAAGGAGTGAGATTTAAAATGAATTTAAAAGAAAAATATAAGAACATTAATTTTGCAGATAAGATGACAAAGAGAATAGAACTATGGCAAAAGGATGATGAAAAAAAAGAAGAAATAATAAAAGAATATAATAAACAATTAAATAAGGTAATATCTAAAAACTGGTTAGATACATATAAAGTACTAAGCATTTTATTGGAGGAAGTAACTGATATAAAATATACGATTTTGCAAATACAAAGTGAAATCTTTGATGAAAATTATATATGTTTTGTATGGCTAATTTTAGATGATAAAGGAGAAATAACATCTAAATTTTTAAGATATGAAACCAAGAAAGAATTTCAAGAAAGAGTAAATAATTCAGATTTACAGGAATTATATAGAAATAAAGCAGTAATAGAAATTGAAACTAAAGATAAATCAAAAGTTGAAGATAAGTTGAATGTAATTGCGAGTGATTGGATTGATAGCATTTATATTAAATATATTTAATAATGTGAATAAGCTATACTTTTAACAGCTTAATACTGCATAGCAGTGGAGAAAACATAATAATATCAAGTATGAGAAATAATTGTTAATTTAACAAGCTTATGATAATATAAGAAAAAAGGTTAGAGAGGGATTGTATATGGATCTATACGAAAGAAATGGTAATATATTGTACATATTAAATGTTTTAAAGAAATATAGTGATGAAGAACATAAATTATATGCAACAGAAATAGCGGAAAAAATAAAAGAAATTTATGATGTAGATATAGATTCAAGAACAGTAAGAAGAAATATAAATTTATTAAAATACAAACTTGATTATGACATTAGTACAAGGGAAGAAAATGGAAAGGGATATTATATTAATAAAGACCCAGAAACGGATTTTGAAAAAGGAGAAATAAGGGCAATAATTGATACGTTTAGTTACTCTAATTATATTGTTCCAAGTGTTGCTAAAAACATTATAAAGAAATGCAAGAACCTACAAAATGTGTATGAAAATAAAGATTTAAATAATTACAAAGTATTTGCAAAAAATAGTAAAACAGAGAACATGGAAGTAATTAAGAATATAGAAGATGTTTCAGATGCTATTGGGCATTTATCTAAGATAGAGTTTGAATATTGGAAATATAGTATAGATAAAAAGTTTGAATTTACTTTACAAAAAAGATATAAAGTATCTCCTTATGCAATGGTTTATAATGAACAAGAATTCTATTTAATTGCTATAAAAGAAGGAGAAGAGAAGTTTCAATTTTTTAGACTTGATAGAATGAAGAAAATACGAAAACTAGAAGAAAAAAGAGATATTAAGAAAACAGAAAAAGAGATAGACACATTTGCTAAGTCAACAATTGAGATGTTTGCAGGAGAAATAGTAGAAATAGAAGCTATTTGTGATAATCCATTACTAAATCCAGTTGTAGATAAATTTGGTAAAAATATAACAATTATAAAAAATGATGAAAATACATTTAGATTGGTACTTGATACAGATAGAAACGGATTTTTATTATGGGCTTTAAAGAATTTGAGAGAAGTAGAGGTAATTAAACCAATTTCTTTAAGAAATGAGATTAAAGAAATCGTTGAAAGTGCAAAGAAAAAATACGAATAGAAACATCTGATGACCAAAACTATTGAGAATATAATAGATTTTAATATAATTAGTTCGTAAGTACTAAAGACAACTCTAGTACTTATGAATTATAATATTTAGTGAGGTATATTGTTTTATGGCGAAGGATATATTAAAAGATTTAAGTAAAAAAATTCTTGCTGAAGAAGAAGATAGATATAGTAATAATTCAAGAATATATAATTTAAGTAAAGTTTATGGAAATGATGAAGAAATAAATAAAATATTGATTATGGGATTGAATCCAGCAGGATATAATAATGATTATGATGAAAAATTTATAGGATTTATTCCCGACCTGGATGAAGAAGATTATAAAAAGATTAAGATTAAGCTTAAAGAAGAGTACAAGAACTATTTTAATATTAATTACTTTAAAGCCAATTATAATTTGTTTTCAGGAAACGCTAATATGACATGGGGAATCAATAATTCAAATAGAAAAAAATTATCTAAAGAGCTAAAAGAAAAATTAATAGATGAGGAACTGGTAAAAAGAATTATTAATGGAATAAATGATTTGAATGAGAATGTGAAAGACATATTAATATTTGTTGATTTAGTTTATTATCATCAGACAGATTCAAGAAAAATTAAAGAGAGCTTAACAAAAAGATATAAAAAGGATTCTAATGATTTAAAAACTAATATTAGAAATATAATTGCAGAACAAATTAATATGTTTAAACCTAGTTTAATTATTATAACAAATGCATTTGTTTCTGATTTATTGTATGGATTATTTGCCGGAGATAATGAAATTATGGAATTAAAAAATGTAAACAAGGAGACAATAAAAAAAGACGTTATAGAGATAGAAAATGTTCCGATAATTTTTGCTGGTATGGTTTCAAGAGAGATGGACAAGTATTCATACTTTAGGATAAAGAAAAGAATTGAAGAAGTTTATAAAGAGACTGTTCAAAATAATAAAATTAAATGAATATAGAAAAAATAAAGAAAAAGATGTTTAAAATAGTTTAAACATCTTTTTTTGAATATGTAATTTTCGAATCTTAAAAAATTCATTCAAAAATTGCTATTTTGGCTGGGGCGGAAAGAATTGCTTTTGATATTAAAACCTGTAAGCTAATGATATAAAGGACTTCAAAATATTTTGCCTCAAAAACAGTACTAAGAATCGATATAACACATGTATAGAAACAAATTTCTGGATATACCAATGCTTTTAGAGATAATATAAAGTAAATAAAAGCAATAAAAAGTAATTAAACATTTTCTATTTTGCAGTCATTTTAGCAGTCATTTTTTGAAATAAGGAAATTGAAAATGCATTTAAAGTGTGATTTAATAATTATGCAGAATATTGTAATAATGCGAACAAGTATAAAAAGGAAATTGAGAATATGAAAGATGGAAAAATACCAAATCCAAACACTATAAATCCTATTGCAGGTTATGATAAGGAAATATATATTAAGCCAACGATAAAGAATAAAAATAATATTGTAGGAGACTTTTCTTATATTGCAGATTCTGATTTTGAAAGTCATGTAACACATCATTATGAATGGAATAATGATAAATTGGTTATAGGAAAGTTTTGTCAGATAGCTTCAGGAGTTGAATTTGTTATGAATGGCGCAAATCATCAAATGAATGCAGTTTCAACATTTCCTTTTTATACTTTAGAAGGATGGGAGCAAACTCCACCTTTGCAAAATGACTTACCAATTAAAGGAGATACTATAATTGGCAATGATGTATGGATAGGACAAAATGCAACTATACTTCCAGGAGTTCATATTGGAGATGGTGCAATAATTGGTGCTAATAGTGTTATTGGTAGTGATGTCGATCCTTATACAATAGTTGTAGGAAATCCTGCAAGACCAATAAGAAAAAGATTTGATGAGGAGCTAATTGATATAATGGAAAAATCAAAATGGTGGGATAAGAGTATTGAAGAAATAAATAGTATAATACCACTATTAACATCAAGTGATTTAGAAAAGGTAAAACAAGAATTATCAAAATTAGTTTAAAAAATAGTAATTTCTATGGGAGGAAGTTATGGTTATTTTAATAGCTGGAAGTTCACATACTGGCAAAACTTTATTAGCACAAAAACTATTAGAAAAATATAAATATCCATATTTATCAATAGACCATTTAAAGATGGGACTAATAAGAAGTGGAAATACTGAATTGACAGTAGAAGATGATGATAAACTAACAGATTATTTATGGAATATAGTTAAAGAAATTATAAAAACAAATATAGAAAACAATCAAAATATTATTATTGAAGGATGTTACATTCCTTTTAATTGGAAAGAATCTTTTGAAGATGAGTATTTAGAGAAAATACAATATGTTTGTTTAATAATGACAGAAAACTATATTAGTTCTGCTTGTGATAT
>CAYYBL010000054.1:0-9811 GCA_964470175.1 uncultured Lachnospiraceae bacterium
AGTTCAAAAAAGATCATTAGAGATAGCAGTAGCTATAGCATATTCTACAGCACCAGGACTAAATGAGCCAGGAAATGTTACCATATATGGACATAACCAAAGAAATGGCTTGTTCTTCTCAAACAACAAAAAGCTTTCACAAGGAGATAAGATATTTATCACAGATCAATCAGGCGAAAAACTTGAATATGAGATATACAACATATATGAAACTACACCAAATGATGCAGTATATATGACAAGACCTACAGGAAAGAGAAGAGAAATCTCACTTCAGACATGTACAGATGCAGGTGATGGAAGAATCATAATATGGGCTGTTGCAAAAGATGATAAGAATCTTAGCACGGATGAGTCTGATGAAGAGGAAGAAGTAGAAGAAGAGCAAGAACAGGAAGAGGAAAGACAAGAAGAAAATAGTGAAGAGAGAGCTGAATAAATAATTTGTATAAACCAATAAAAAGAATTAGAAAGAAATTTCTAATTCTTATTTTTGGGCGAAAAATATATACATAGACAATTTTAGTATTGACAAATTTAATTATATGTTTTAAAATAGTGTAGCGATGGAATGGTGGATGTAGCGTAGTTGGTTAACGCGCCAGTTTGTGGCACTGGAGACCGTGGGTTCGAGTCCCATCTTCCACCCCATTTAATTAAATATTGGGCTGTAGCCAAGCGGTAAGGCACCAGACTTTGACTCTGGCATGCGCTAGTTCGAATCTAGCCAGTCCAACCAACAAAAAAGGTAGTCCAAAGGACTACTTTTTTTGTTGGCTAGATTGGTACGTAAGCAAAACTAGTGGCGAAGCTGCGCGGCGCCCCGAGCGAAGCGAGGAAGTACTCGAAGGGGTATTCGAATCTAGCCAGTCCAACCAAAAATAAATACACATAGCGAAGCTATGTGTATTTATTTTTTATTGCATTGGTACGTAAGTAAAACTAGGGGCGAAGCTGCGCGGCGCCCCGAGCAAAGCGAGGAAGTACTCGAAGGGGTATTCGAATCTAGCCAGTCCAACCAAAAATAAATACACATAGCGAAGCTATGTGTATTTATTTTTTATTGCATTGGTACGTAAGCAAAACTAGTGGCGAAGCTACGCGGCGCCCCGAGCAAAGCGAGGAAGTACTTGAAGGGGTATTCGAATCTAGCCAGTCCTGGCTGACAAAGTCCAATGTCTTAATGACAAATTTGCTTTTTTGGTAAAAAAATGTTATAATTAAGGAGTCTAAAGATTTTACATAAGATGAAGGAGGTGTTTTTTATGGATGAAGAAAAGTATGAATTACCACGAGTAATAAAAAGAATGGATAGAAAATATTATGATGAAGTATTGGAGATGACAAGATCAAGTGTTAGGGGTATAGGAAGCTGGTCAAGTGCTAAAATTGGTGAATCAAGGAAAACTTGGGGGAGAAATAAAAGCTTTGTTGGATATTTAAGCGAAGGATTTAGAGGTGAAGACAATCCTGAAAGTCATGAATTTATTGGATTGATTGTAGAGCCTATAGAAGGACAACCTACATTAGGTATAGACTTTGATGATATTATGAAACCTTGGGAAAAAAAAGCAGCTAGTGTATGGCAAATAAGAGGAGAATCTTCAATAGGGTTTGATATTCAGCACTTAATTAGAGAAGGAGAAGAATTCCGATCTGATCTATCATATACATTAGATGATGATGGTAAAGTAATAAAGAAAAGTGGTGAAGAAGTAACTAAAATAGAATACGAAGAGTTTAAAAGAGAGATGCAAGGTCATCTAGAGAGATATTGTGAAAAAGGTGATAGAGATGAAGAAAGATAGCTCTAAGAGCTATCTTTTTTATATTATAGGAATTATTTGAAGGACTATTCAACTCTAGCCAAGCTTTATGGTGTTTTGTTGAAAAAATGGCTAAAATATGGTATAATATATAGATAATATGGCTTTTTTAGCTATTTTATGTTTATTAATTTTTTCACGAACCGTATTGGAAAACATTCAGCAAGGAGGATCAGTTATGAGTGAAAAATTAAATGGTAGTGTTTGTCGGAAGGTGAGGGATGTAGCAATTCTCTGCTTGCTTTCTATTCCTGTTGCAATTATGTCAGTTGTTTTCTTTGTTATTGTGCTGGTGATTGTGTCGGTTGTAAGTGGAACTATTGTCAGTGTTTGCTGGAATGCTTCTATAACTAAAATGTTTGGAGTTAATGAGATAACCTGGTTTAAGGCATTTGTCTTAACTTTTACAATTGGTTGTCTCAGAACGGATTTTAAGAGCGATGCGAAAACAGAGTATGAGGATATCAAAGAAAAAGTATTTAGTAAGATCCAAAGTGAGAAGTTATCAGAAGTTGTATCTGTAATTCTTGTGACTTTGCTTACACTAATATCTATTTTCGTTACAATTGGGGTTACGATGTATTCATGGAATAACATTTTGCCTCAGCTGCTTAATGTAGAATTGATTCAAATCAATTTCTGGCAGGCTTTTAGTTTTGCATATCTGTTTCACTTATTTTTTGGAAACACGAAATCTTTTAATAAGAAGTCCAATAAAAAAAAGGAAAACAAAAACAAAGAAGCCTCTCAGAAGGAGAAAGATGCCGAGAGTAGAGAGACAGAGGATGATACGTTCGGAACAAGTTCATTTTTAAAAGAATACTAACCAAAGTGGTGTGGGGCGAAGCTACGACCCACACTACTTTTTTAAATTCATTCATCTCGAATATAAGCACTAATTGATTTATTCCTGCATTTATGATTTAATCATATCAGATGATGAAAAAAGTATTATTGGAGCTGAAAATGAAAAAAGAAGAAAAAAAATCAAAAACATATGAACAGTTTTATGAATACTTTATGAATGGATTTGATGGCAACTATTATAAACCCGTTGCAGTAATTAGTAGTAAACAATGTGCACTTACAAGTGATAGAGCCCAAAATGGTAATGATCATGTGGATATGGCTAGAAATATTACTAATGCCATGGGATATGGCAAACATACTGATAGCCGTAATGCTCATTTTTTTGGAGTAGGTGGTGCACATACAGGCGAAATGGGGTTTATGATTGAACTTCCAAATTCAAATAATACAGGAATTTCATTTGCTCAATATAGTTTTATAAGCGATATATTAAGTGCTTATGAAGATGCTTTGCCTAATGCAAAACGTGAGCTATCTTTGCAACTATTTTCAACTGGTGAAGTAATTGAAGATGACATTAAGCAGATGAGAGAAGAATTAGAGAATAGATTAGAAAAACAAATTCGCACAAGTAAATCAGAAGAAAGAATTATATCTGAAAAAGATAGTAATATGATAGTTTCTACTCTTGATAAAGATACCATAAAAGAAGGATTATTATTTGATTTTGATTTAGAAAATACAGAGTCTTTGAATCAGCTGAGTGCAAAATTTAGTCTTTTATCTAATTATTATCAAACGGATCCATATTATCAAGATGCTGTAAATGAACTCTTTCCAGATTTAGATAGTATTGCTAAAGCTTCGACTATATTGGGAAGACAAGGTGTAACAGATTTGGAGGATTATAGTGCAGAAGGTTTAAGTGAAACGATAAAAGGAAAGTTAAGTGAACTATATAGAGAAAAGCAAAAAGTATGTGAAGAGACACAAAGAGAACTTAAGACCCTTTCATCTAAGTACAAAGAATTAGAAAGAGAAGAAGATACCGATGTGGCTTTTGATGGTTTATATTCTAAAAAACAAGAAAGTAATAGTAGACTTCAAGATTATTCACAAAAAATAGCTGATATTGAAAATAGAATTAATCTACTTAATTCTGAAATTTCAGAAAATAGTTTAATAGTAAATCCAGAATCTAAAACGATGTTTCAGCGAATGAGAAATATATTTACTAGAGTTTTTAATAGAAAAAAGATAACAAATTCAGAAAATACTATATCTAACAATTCAGTAGAAATATCAAAATTGGAAGAAGAACTTAAAAGTATAAAGCAGGAGATGAAAGCCGAAGAACAGAAAAATTTAAGAATGGAAATGGAATTTAAAAGTATTTCTGGAAAAGAAATGACACTTGAAGATTATAAAATAGAAAGAGCAAAAAAAATAGATGGTTCTAAAGAGAAAGTAGATAACACTGATGAAAAAAATAAGATTCAAGATAGAATGCAAGAACTACTTCCGGTTCTATCAGCTCAAAGAAGTGAATTAGAAGAAATAAGAGAAACAGGACTTATTGAAGAAGAAAAGATACAAGAAGTAGATACTAGAGAAGAAAGTATTTAGGAGGAAACAAATGAAGACGGTTGTTATAACAGACAAAAAAGAAGATAAATAATAAAATCCGCTAATTGTCACAGTGTGATAATTAGCGGATTTTTGGCGCTAAGAGTGGGATTTGAACCCACGACAGATAAAATACCTGCTCCAGTTTTCGAGACTGGCGCGTTAGACCACTCCGCCATCTTAGCAAGCGATACTATTTAATCACATTTAAAAAATTTTTTCAACAAAAAAGATAAGATATATATATAATTGGATAAAATCAACAAATTATAATTTTTTAAAAATATTGAACGAATATAAAAAAAGTGATATAAGGAATTTAGAATAAAAAATAAGGAGGTTCGTATGAAGAAGATATTAAGTGGAATACTAGTATTTATACTACTTGCAACTTCACTTCTTGTTTTAACAGGATGTGACAGAGGGGGAGAAAGCGGAGGAAGTTCTGCAAAAGGTGTAGATAAATTATACGCAAATGCAGAAACAGGAGTACTTACAGATAAATGGAATGGACTTGAAGTAAAATTTGCTTATCCAAAAGATGCTGGATATGAAATAGAGTTCACAGAAAAAAGTGTAGAATTCCAAAGAGCTACACTTGAATCAAAAGATTTAAATGCAAGAATACAAATAGGATTTGATGAAGTATTTTCAAATGTTGTTGAGAGCAAAAAAGAAGACATTGATAAAAAACCAGAAGATTATACTGATTTTCAAGAAGTAGAATACAATGGATACAAAGGATACTTTGTAACTGAAGTTGATGAAAAAGACCCTGCAAAAGAGGGTGTACTTCTTTTGAAGGAAATTGAAGGTGATGAGAATGAAAAATGGTATGCATTAGATATTACACTTAAGAAAGAAAATGCTTATTCAAAAGATGTTGAATTTGACCCACTTGCATATTTCAATGAAGATGCATTCCAAAATCTATTAAAATCAATCACATTTACACAAATTGATAAAGTTGAAGTAGATGGTGTACTTGGAGCTGATAGAGAGATAGTAGTTAAAACATTAACAGCACCTGAAGGATATAATGTAGCACAATTTCCTGATACTAATGGTGTTATGAGTGCTTATATGCTTCCTACTGGAAAATGGAATAGTTCTGGAGCATACTTCAGAGTATTTGTTCCAAGAAAATCAAGTGGTGAGAGATATGGATCACTTGATGAAGTATTAGAATACTATTCAGGTCATTCATTTAATTATACATTTACAGATTCTAACTTAGCAGGTCAACCTGTAAAAGTAGAGCACAGACCAAAAGCAACAACTACAGATGCAAAATACTCAGTTTGGGATTCAGGATATTTTGAGAAAGATGGAGTAGTATACAACTTCTTATACTATAGATATGCTGATGTTCCAGAAGAAGTAGGTACAAAATTAATTACAGACGTTTTAGGAGGAATTAGTTTTTATTCAGAGGAATAAAATGATTCTAAAGATGGAGAAAATATATGGCAATAGAAGATATTTCCAACAAACAAAATAATGGTCGAGGTAGTCGTATTATTGTTTTGGTTGTACTGACAGTGATGGCAGTTATGCTTGGAACAATTACAATTAATAAAAATCAATCATTTAAAAAGAGTGCTATGAAAACGGAAGGATATTTATCTTACGGAATAGTAAAGGGTGTAAATGGAGATTATTACGCTATCTTTGCAGATTATACGGTAGATGGTAAACAATATAGTGAACGTGTTGGAAGTGCCCCATTATCAGATGATTTAGCTTATGAAGAAAGGATACCAAAAACTATTTATTATAATCCTGACAATCCAAAAGAGTGTAGATTAGATGTAGATTCTTCTGTATCTAATGGAATGATTATAATTGGAACTATTGTAATGATATGTATACTATATTTGTATACTGCTATGTTAAAAAGAAGAAGTATGAATGTAGATGGTACTACCATTGAAACGGGAGCAAAAGAAAATAATAGAGAAGATGATTAGATATTGAGAAAAGATGTTTAAACACTTAATTATACATTTACAGATTCTAACTTAGCAGGTCAACCTGTAAAAGTAGAGCACAGACCAAAAGCAACAACTACAGATGCAAAATACTCAGTTTGGGATTCAGGATATTTTGAGAAAGATGGAGTAGTATACAACTTCTTATACTATAGATATGCTGATGTTCCAGAAGAAGTAGGTACAAAATTAATTACAGACGTTTTAGGAGGAATTAGTTTTTATTCAGAAGAATAAAACTTACTAAAGAAGGAGAAATCTCATGACAATTGTTGATGTTTCTGGAAAACAAGATCAAAGAAGTGGCCGTTTAGTTGTATTAGTCGTGATAATGCTAGCTATAATTCTTTTCGTAGCGTATTCTGCTGTAAATGACCAATCATTCAAAAAAATTGCTGTGGAAACAGAAGGACGTGTATATTATGAAAGAGACAGGTCTAGGGATACAGAAGACGGAGATTATTATAAGACCTATGCAGAATACACAGTAGATGGTAAAAAATATTATGAATATGTAGGAGACAAAATATCAAAGGTTAACCTAGTCGATAAAGATGGTACACCAAAAACTATCTACTATAATCCAAATAATCCACGAGAATGTAAGATAGATATAGATTCTTCTATAGCTAGTGGAGTCATTATAGCTGTAGTAGCAGTAATTATGCTTGGAACATATCTATACATAGTCACATTAAAGAAAAAAGGTGTGAATGTTGAGGCCAATGCTGATGATGTAAGAGAAACACAGCAAAAGGCAGAAGAATATGTCACGGAAAAATTAGAGCCTGCTATAAAAGGGATTCAAAATGCGAGAAGTATTTATTCAAAAATTATTAAAGGCATTTTTGTTTTGGTGAGTATTGGAGTCATCGTAAGTGGAATATCTACAGTGAAAAGTGAAAAAAGTTTTAATGAAAACTCAAAAGAAGTGTCTGCAACTGTATCTAAAATAGAAATAGTGGAAGATCGTGATAGTGATAATCATAGAATACAAAGAGAGTATGCAGTGGTTAACTATGTTGTAAATGACGAAAAATATGAAGAAAGAATTCAAGTAAGTGGTTATAAAAAAGGCGATACATTAAAAATATACTATGATTCTACAAATCCAAAAAATATCAGTCTAACCAATAAACAAAATTCTTTGGGCTTTTTTCTAATTGGATTTGGAATAGTATTTCTTATATTTACGATTTTTATAAAGGTAAAGTAGATACACTCGAGGGGGAATAATGGAAGATATAAATAAAGAATTAGACTTGGTTTGAAAAATTGCTAAATGATGTGGTGTGAGCTTATATCGAGGCTCACACCACATTTTTTATTTTTATAAAGTAAAAACATTGAATGAATATAAAAAAAATGATATAAGAGATTTAGAATGAAAGGAGTATAGTATATGGATACTAATGAGGAAAATAGTAATAAACCATATGTAGTTAAATTAAAAGTACTATTAATATTTGCCTTTATAATTGTGTGTATTATCGTATTTGGAATACTACGATATCGTGGAGAAATGCAAAGAAAAGAATACGAGAAATTGAGTAGAAATATATTTAAAACTATGGAAGTTAATTATAATTTGGATACTAAAGAAATATGTAAAATATTAGATATTAGTGAGGAAGATTTTAATAGAGTTTATGATACATATTTAGAACAAATTGGATTTGCAATAGGTGGTGAAGAGAGTGAAGAAATAAAGAAAGAAAATTTTAATAAATTGGAAAACTATATTTTATATTCTAATTATAAAAATGCAAAAATTGTATATGAAGGCATAAAAGAAAAAATAGAAGATGAAATATATAGAAAATGGTATTCAAATGTAATATCAGGGTTTATAAACTATCATTTGGGTGGAACAATTACAAGTTCAGACATAAATGATGAATTATATGATCAAGGAAAGATAACGGTAAATGATATATATCAGGTTTATTTTTCGATATCAGGAAATTTAGGAGGAATTAACTTAAGTATAGACAATGATGTAACAGGTCTGAATAATTATAGTTTTGATACGATAGATGATACGAAAATTAGAGCTTCAGATACTACAGGTAAACCAATAATATACATATATCCAGAAGAAGAAACTTTGGTAAATGTAAAACTAGGACATAAAGAGTACTTAACTTGTACTTATCCAAAATATGAAGATGATGGCTGGAATGTGATTGCTGAGCCAAATGGTGACTTAGAAGATGTGGATACAGGAAGAAAATTATATGCATTATATTGGGAGTGTAAGTCACCAAAACAATATGATTATAGCAATTTAAATGATTTGGAAGGCTTTGTAATAAAAGGAGAAGACACAGCTAAATTCTTGGAGGAAAAATTAGAAATACTTGGCCTGAACGAAAGGGAAGCGGAAGAATTTATTGTATACTGGTTACCTCGTATGGAGCCAAACAAATATAATTACATAAGATTTGAGACACGAGAAGAAATAGATAATAATATGCCACTAGATATAGAGCCAACTCCAGATACAACGATACGAATAATAATGGATTGGAAAGGATTAGATGAAGAAATAAGCGTAAAAGAACAAGCTTTAGAAAAAGAAGAGAGAAATGGATATACAGTAGTAGAATGGGGCGGAAGTGAAATTGAGTAGATTTTTTTATCGTTGGGGGAATAATGGAAGATATAAATAAAGAATTAGAAGAAATGCTTGAAAAAATAAATGATGATGAAAAAAGGTATGAAGAACTTACTATCGAAGCTAATGCTAAATTACTTAGTGAAAAGATAGAAGAATTTCTAAGTTCTAGTGGCAAGGCAAAATATTATATGTCATATTATGTAGATGGAAAGCAGATTTATGAGTATTTAGATGAAAATCTAAATAAAGTGAAAGATGCTAGTTTAAAAAGAGAATTTGATGATTATTGCAAAATCAAAAGAGGAAATATAGAAAACTATGTTGGCATATATGAAGATGATTTGTACGAATACTATTTAGTCGATAGTTTGCTTAGAAAAACTATAAAAATGGTAAATAAAAGAAGAATAAATATTCCAAAAAAGAAATACTTAGAGCGTATATTAAAGTATGTAGCAAGTAATAAATTAGCTGAATTAGAAGACATATATGACATAGATGATGATCTGTATAATATAGAAGATGATATAAAAGATATAGTTTATGAAAAATATGATGTTAAATATGATGAAGCTAGTAAAAAATACCACATATATGATAAGTCAAACAATAATAGTGCCGTAAAAGAATATACGGAAGTATATTTGTATGAAAACTATATAGTAGGTAAAAAAGATAGTGCATATGAAATAGTGAGTGCGAAGGATATGCATTTGATACTAAATATTTCAGTAAAAGAAGACATTTCTAATTTTAAAATTTCAGTTTATGATGATGAAAAAGTCATAAAGATAGATACTGCTAAAGATCTTTTTGGTGGACTAGAGAGGCTATTTGATAGTAATCTAAGTACAATTATTCTTTATGATAAAGAAAGAGATGAAGCAAAAGTAAAGTGTGAAAATGTTAGATTTTTTATGGATATGGTGAGATAAAAA
>CAYYBL010000055.1:0-9721 GCA_964470175.1 uncultured Lachnospiraceae bacterium
TGTAATATATTAATCTAAATAAAATTATTTAATATTATTTTAAGTCTTAGTTTATAAAATGCTTTTGACAATGTTTATATTAAAAGGAGGAATAGATTTTGATAGAAGTAAAGAATGTTACAAAAAAATATGGAAACTTTTATGCTGTAAGAGATATAAGTTTTACTGTAAATGATGGTGAAATTGTTGGTTTTTTGGGACGTAATGGCGCAGGAAAATCTACTACTATGAATATGATTACGGGATATATAGAGCCTACAGAAGGTACTATCATAGTAAACGGATATGATATTGATTTAAAGCCAGGAAAGGCAAAAAAAGAAATAGGATATATGCCAGAAGGTACGCCTTTATACAATGACCTTACGGTAAGAGAATTTATAAAGTATATGGCTGAATTAAAAAAAGTTCCTCATTCAAAAATGAAGGATGCTGTAAATAAAGCAATAAATGAAGCAGGACTTGAAAAAGTTCAAAAAAATCTTACGAAAAAATTATCTAGAGGATACAGACAAAGAGTAAGTCTTGCTGGAGCAATAGTTGGAGATCCAGATATTCTTATTTTGGATGAGCCTACAGTGGGCTTAGATCCAAAGCAAGTTGTTGAGATAAGAGAGCTTATCAAATCATTTGGTAAAAATCATACAGTATTTATTAGTTCGCACATACTTTCAGAGATTGCTCAAATTTGTGATAAAGTTGTTGTTATTGATAAGGGTGAAATAATTGCTACTGATTCACCAAAAAATCTTGAAAGTAAGACAAGTGAATCTTTATCATATAACATTACAGTAGATGATGTTGAAAATAAATTTGAAACACTTAAAGATGTAATTCCAGAGATTACATTGATTACTTTAGAAAAAGAAAATGAAGATAAAAGTAAAGTGTACAAAATAGATACAAATACAACAGAGGATATAAGAAGAAAGATTTCATCTGAATGCAGTAAAAACTCTATAATATTACTTGAACTTAGAATGATAGAGTCATCACTAGAGGATGCTTTCATAAAGTTGGTAGAGAATAGAAAAGAGTATAGTGAGAAAGAAATAAAGCAAATGCAAAAAGAAAAGGAGCTTGAAGAACTTCGTGAAGAAGATAAACTTCAAAAAGAAGCTAGAGCTCAAAGAAAGCAAGCTAAAGCTGAAGAAAAGGCAAGAAAAAAAGCGGAAAAAGAAGAGAAAAAAGCTTTAAAAGAAAAAGCAAGTAAAAAAGAGGATGATAAAGGAGGTAATGAGTAGATGTTTTCTGTAATAAAAAAAGAATTAAAAGGCTATTTTTTTACTACTTCAGGTTATGTGTTTATTGGTCTATTTTTGTTGATACTTAGTGTGTTTTTTTTCACTACAATTTTTAGATATGGTTCTGCAGATTATTCGTATTTGTTTTACAATGGTGCAACTATAGTTACATTTTTAGTACCTATACTTACAATGAGAATGTTTGCAGAAGAGAGAAAGCTTGGTACTTACCAATTATTGATAACTTCTCCAAGAAGTTCTATAGCAATTGTTTTAGGAAAATTTTTCTCAGCACTTATTGTTGTACTTATTGCTGAATTATGTACATTTATGTATTTTTTTATACTAAAATATTTTGCTAGTCCAAATCTCATCCTTTCATTAAATTCTTTACTTGGATTTTTCTTACTTAGTATGGCGTATATATCACTTGGAATGTTTATTTCAAGCGTGACAGAAAATCAAATAATTGCTGCTGTAGCTACTATAGCATCTTTCCTAATTATGTGGTTTATACCTACAACAAATGAAATTTTTTCATTGGTTAATAAATCATATGATTTTATTGGAGGAACAATAGACATTTCTGCTGTGGCTACATTTTTATCTTTTACATTACTATTCATAGTTCTTACAATGATAGTAATTCAGAGAAGAAAAACAGTAAAATAGAATAGGAGGAAGTTTTATGAAAAAGGAAGACAAAAAAAATCAAGATGAAAATGAGAATATAGATAAAATAAAGCCAAAATTGTCGGAGAGAGTTGCGCTTTCTTTTAGAAAAAAATGGCTCTTAAGTACTTCTATAACAGTACTTCTTATTTTAGTTATGATAGCAGCATATATATCATTTAATTTATGGGTAATAGATTTAGATTTAAGTAAAATTGATTTGACAGAGGATAAGGTTTATACTCTTTCAGAACAATCAAAAAATGTTATTAAAAATATTGATAAAGATGTTAAGATTTATACATATGGATATGAAGATAATTCAAATTTTGCAAAATTTATAAGGCAGTATACAAAAGTTAATAGCAGAATTGTACAAATACCACTTAATAATGACACTAATCCACAACTTATGCAAGAACTTGGTGAGAATTTTAATTCGACTCTTGTAATAGTCATGAGTGGTGAAAAAAGAACAATAATTACTCCAAGTAGTGATTTTACTACATATAGTAGTTTAACAGGAGATGAAATAGATGTAACTGAAGAAAAGATTACAAATACTATTCTTTCGTTATGTGATGAAAATCTTCCTAATATTTATTTTGTTCAGGGACATGGAGAATTAACACCTGATGAAAGTGGTGGAATATACTATTTAGCTTCATATATGAAGAATGAGTCTTATACAGTAAATACCATAAATTTACTAACTGAAGATATTCCTGAAGATTGTGATATTCTTGCAATTATTTCACCAGGACAAGATTTTATGGAGCAGGAGGTTACAAAGGTAAAAGAATTCATAAACAAAGGAAAGAATTTATTTGTTACAATTGATAGAATTTCTCTTACAGAGGATAATTCTAGTTTTCCAAATGTTCAAGCAATTTTAGATGAATATGGTGTTTCTGTTGATACATCTGGATATGTATTAGAATTAAAAAAAGGAAGTTATTATACGAATTCAACTACTCAGAAAAGTACGCCGTTAGCTTTTATACCAGAAATAAATACATCACACGAAATCACATCAGATTTGTCTCAAGAAAGCACTCCAATTTGGCTAATATACAATGGTAGGCTAAAATATAAATCAGATGAAGAGCTTTCAAGTATGAATGTAACAAAAACAGTACTTGCAAATTCATCTAATGAGTCATCATTCTCAACAGCATTGAACAATGTTACGATAGAGCAAATGATTGCTTCTGCAAGCTCTGGTCAAAGTGATATAATTGCACTTATGACAAAGACACTTCCTGCATCATCTGAAAATTCTGATGAGAATAATACTAATGTATCAAATCTTGTAATTTGTTCATCATCAGCATTTCTATCAGATGTTTCAGGATTATTCGGATCAGATAATAATAGCGTAGAATCTCAGTACCCAATGATTTCTCTAGGTAACAATAAAAACTTGGCAATTAATGCATTTGCATTTTTAGGAAATAAAGATTACAACATTTCTGTAAGGAAAAATACAGGTTCATCTGTTAATGCATATACTCCTACAAATGAACAGAGTAGAAATGTTTTTCTTATAGTTTTTGCAACACCTTTTATAATAATACTTATTGGATTTGCTGTTTCAGCATTTAGAAATAGAAGAAGATAATATAAATGAGCTATAAATAATTATATTTTGGAGGTTTAAAAATGATACAAAGAGAAGATAATCCGCAATTTTTGAATGATTTTTTAGACTACACTGCGACTATCTTAAACAAGTCGCCAAATACAGTGAAAGAATATAATTATGATTTAGCTCATTTTTTAAAATATATAAAATTTAAATTTAAAATGACTGATATTCAAGATGAAGGTCATATAAAGGATATTAAAATTTCAGATTTAGACCTCAGTACAATAGAAAAAATTGAGCTTCCTGATATTCACTCATTTTTAGCATATTTAAAAGTAGATTATAAGAGTAAACCAGCTACTCTTGCTAGGAAGACAGCAAGTATAAGAGTGTTTTTTAAGTATTTTTGTAATAAGATGAAGCTTATTTCCAAAAATCCGGCTCAAGATTTAGATTCTCCAAAACTTGAAAGGAGACTTCCAAAATACTTAACCTTAGAACAAAGTAAAGAATTACTTGATACTGCATCAAATCCAGCAAATAATAAAGGACATGGAAGTCTAAATAATACTGAGAGAAATTTTGCTATGATTACTCTCTTGTTAAACTGTGGTATGCGTCTTAATGAGCTAATAAATATAAATATAAGTGATATTGATTTTGAAAATAATAAACTTACTGTCATAGGTAAAGGTGATAAAGAAAGAACTATATACTTAAACAAATCTTGTATGGATAGTATTAACAAATATTTAGCTGTTAGACCAAAAGATCACCTAGAATTTAATTCAAGAGATGCATTATTCATAAGTGAGAAAAGAAGAAGAATAAGCAGAAGAGCAGTACAATACATCGTCAAAAATGAGATAAAAATGGCTGGTATTGAAAAAGCAAGTACATATTCTGTACATAAGCTTAGACATACAGCTGCAACTCTAATGTATAAATATGGAAATGTTGATATAAGAGCTTTGCAAGAATTACTTGGACACGAAAGCATCTCAACTACTCAAATCTATACTCATGTAGATGATGAGCAAGTAAGAGATGCTGTAGAAAAGAATCCTTTATCAAATTATGGAGAATAATTGGAGGTAAAAAATGAATTATACTTCATATATGGAGGTAAATTTAGAAAATTTCAAATATAATATTGAGAAAATAAAAGAAAAAGCAGGTACTGGCATCACTTTGATGCCAGTATTAAAAGCAAATGCTTATGGTACATATATTAATACCAGAATAGATGTATTAAATGAATTTGAAATTGTTGCTGTTGCAAATGTAGCAGAAGCAATCTATATGCGTGGCATTGGATATCAAGGCAAAATATTTGTACTTAATGAGCCATACATTAGTGAAGTTGATGATATAGTAAATTATGATATTTCTGTAGGCGTTTGTCTAACTGATTTCATGAAAGCTTTGAATGAAAAAGCTGCAAATGATGGTAAGAAAGCACATGTACATATAGAAATAGAAACAGGAATGGGAAGAACAGGTATATTTTTAAATGATTTAGAAAATTTTATCAATCAAGTAGGAAGCAATATTGAAATTGATGGAATATATACACATTTTTCATCAGCTGATGATGATTTTAATTATACCAATAGTCAAATTGAAATATTCAACAATGCTATTGAAATTGCAAATAAAAAATTAGGCGATTTAAAGTATATACATGCTAGTGCTTCAAATGGAATATTAAATTTTGAAAATGCAAGATATAATACTATAAGACCCGGAATTATTATGTATGGATATCCCTCTTCAGAAGATACTTCTTCGAAAATTGATTTAAAGCCAGTTGCAAAACTTAAGTCTAGAATTGTTTTTCTAAAAGATGTCGCAGAAGGAACAAGCATAGGATATAATAGAAGTTTTATTACAAACCATAATTCTAAAATTGCAACTGTTCCAATTGGATATGCAGATGGAATGAAGAGGGAACTATCAAATAATTTTAGTGTGATTGTGCATGGAATAAACTGTCCTATAGTTGGAAAAATATGTATGGATAGTCTTATGATGGATGTTACAAATGTGCCAAATGTTTCAGTTGGTGATGAAGTGACTATTTGGGATAATGAAAATATCAAACTTGAAGATATAGCAAGTAAGTGTCATACAATAAATTATGAAGTTATTTCTACTATAGGAAGTAGAATAAAAAGAGTTTTTATTTAAAGGAGTATTAATGTATGGACAAGGAAAATGAAAAATTTTTCAACAAGGACAATTTTACTTTTTGGGTAATTTCATTTTTTGTATATTGCTTGATAGGGTGGCTTTATGAAGTAATTTGGGAGGCAGCCATTGGACATGGATTTGTAAATAGAGGATTTTTATATGGTCCGTATCTTCCAATATATGGTTTTGGTATGCTTACACTACTTTATTTACTTAGGAATATGATAAAGAATAAAGTAAAAATTGGAAAGGTGCCCGTTACTCCAATTGCAATTTTTCTTTCGGTTTTAGTGATTGCTTCAGTGATAGAATATGCTGCAAGTTTTATTATGGAGCTTTTATTTCATAAAAGATGGTGGGATTATTCTAAAGATCTGATAAACCTTAATGGAAGGATATCACTTAGAAATTCATCATGCTTGGCACTTGGTGCGACATGTCTTATTTATATAGTGTATCCATTACTTAAAAAATTTGTCCCTAAGATTCCAATCAAGGTTCAAAAAATATTATCAATATCTTTATTAATAATCTTTTGTGTTGATTTTATTATAACTATTTTGGGATATATGGTTTGAATGGAGAGAATACATGGATGGAAAAATAGCTATTGTTTCTGATATTCATGCAAATAAATATGCACTTCATGAATTTTTAAAATTTATAGATGAAGAAAGAATTAAGTGTGTATTAAATCTTGGAGATTTTTTGCAAATTGGTCCAAATCCTAGTGAGGTATTAAGTGTTATTCTTAATGATACACGATTTATAAATATTTTGGGAAACAATGAAACTAGTTTATTTGAAATTGATGAGAGTAATCAAAGTGAAGAAAATTTACATAGAATATGGACAAGAAACAAGATAAATGATAATTTCGAAAGAGTTAAACTTTTGACAAATTATAAAATCATAGAAAAAAATGATATAAAAATTCTTATGATTCATTCTAGAATAAATGACATGGAAGGAATGCCTCTATTTTATATAAATAATCTAGATGCTTTTGCTAAAGATTATGAAGAATATAGTACGGATGTAGTTTTATTTGGACATACTCATGAAAAATTTTATTTAGAACATGATAACAAAATCTATATTAATCCAGGAAGTCTTGGATGTTCAAAAAATGGCACAGTTGACTTTTGTGTTTTAGAGATAGAAAAAAACAAAATATTAGATTGTAATTTTAAATCTATAGAATATAACAAAAGTGAACTAATAAAAGATTATTATAGAAATGACATTCCTGACAAAGAATTTATACTAAAGACTTTTTTTTATTATAGTAATGGAGATAAATAAATGAAAAATGATAGAGAAAAAACAGTAATTAAAACAAGTATTATAAGTATAGTATCTAATATAATACTTGCTGGATTTAAGGCATTTGTAGGTTTTATTGCAAATTCTATTGCAATAATTTCGGATGCAATTAATAATTTAAGTGATGCACTTTCAAGTATTATAACAATAGTAGGTACAAAACTTGCGGGTAAAGCACCTGATAAAGAACACCCATATGGTCATGGAAGAATTGAATACATGACATCTTTTATAGTGTCGGCTATTGTCTTATATGCTGGTTTGACTGCACTCATTGAGTCTGTTAAAAAAATAATTAATCCTGAAATTCCAGATTATAGTTATTCTACAATAATTATTTTAGTGGCAGGTATCTTGGTTAAATTTATATTAGGAATTTATGTAAAAAAGAAGGGAAAAGAAGTAAATTCAGATTCTCTTGTTGCGAGTGGATCTGATGCATTTAATGATGCAATTCTTTCTATTTCTGTCCTAGCATCAGCAATTATTTATATGATATTTAAAATTAGTTTAGAAGCATATGTTGGAGTTTTATTATCAATATTTATAATTAAAGCTGGAATAGAAATGGTTAAAGAATCAGTAGATAATATGATTGGTATTAGAGTAGAAAGCGATTTAGCAAGAAAAATAAAAAAAGACATACTTAGTATTGATGGGGTAAGAGGAGCTTATGATTTAGTGTTAAATGACTATGGACCAGATAAATATATGGGTTCTGTACATATTGAGTTATTAGATACTTTATCTGTATCAGATGTTGATAGGATTTCAAGAAATATTTCAAGTATGATTTTTGAAAAATATGGTGTTGTTTTACATACAGTTGGAGTATATTCTATTAATACCAAAGATAAAGATGTAATTGAATCAAAAGAAGAGATTGCGAAAATTGTTTTTTCTCATGAAGGAATTTTACAAATGCATGGATTTTATATTGACAAAAAAGAAAAAAGTATAAGTTTTGATATTATCATAGATTTTAAAGTAAAAAATAGGGAGGAAATATATAAAGATATTTATGATAAGATTCAAGAAAAGTACAAAGATTATAGTATTAAAATTACATTAGACTTGGATATAAGTGATTAAAAAGATATCATATAAAATGATATCTTTTTTACACTTTGTTTACAAAAATATTTCAAAACGCTTGAAAAATTAATATACATGTAATATAATGAGCTCGTAAATTAGTTTTTTGGAGGTTAGTTATGGGGAGTAGAAACCCGAAAGGCCTTGGAAAATCTGATTTGCTTAATCTTATAAAGAGACAGCAAAGAGAAATAAGACATTTAAAGACAGAAATAAAAGATTTAAAAAATAAGTTAGAGCAAAATGATGCAAAGCTTGATGAAGTATTACTAAAACTTAATAATAGCAAATCAGATCACGAGGACATAGCGGAGAAGAACATAACTAATGAAAAAAAACTAGAAGATACGAATGATACAAGCCAAACTGGTGGAGAGGTAAATAAGGTAAATAATATGCTTATGGTTATACCTACAAATACGAGTTTGGCTATTATTAGGCCTATAACCATAAAGAAAAGCATTAAAAAGATTTTAGTCACAGTATACAGTATTTCTTTATTAGTTATAGCTTTTTCTTTGGGAAATATTATAAATGTTTCCAAACAAGATAGTAGCATTATTAGTCTGACAAAAAATCTTCAAAAATATGCACAAATAAGTAGTAGGCAAGATAATTATATAGATAACAATTCGATTGTGAATTTTGAGGAACTTAAGAAAATTAATGAAGATACAGTTGGTTGGATTAAGGTAAATGGCATAGAAATAAATATGCCAGTAGTTCAAGCAGATGACAATGAATACTATTTACAAAGAAGTTTTGATAAATCATACAATTTATCTGGCTGGGCATTTGCAGATTATAAAAACAAATTTGATGGAACTGACAAAAATATTATTATTTATGGACACAACAGAAGAGACAATATAATGTTCAGTCCACTTATAAACATAGTAAAGCCAGAGTGGTATGACAATGACGAAAATAGGTATGTATCTTTTATTACAGAAGAAAAAGAATCAATATATGAAGTTTTTTCGGTTTATCAGATTGAAGTTGAAGACTATTACATACAGACAGAATTCAATTCAGCTGAAGAATATAAAGAATTCTTAGATACACTAAAATCTAGAAGCCAGAAAGATTTTGGAGTTGAAGTTTCAGAAAACGATCAAATTTTAACATTATCTACATGTGGAAATAATAGTAAATATAGAGTTATATTACATTCAAAAAAATTATAATAAGGGGGTTGTTTTAATGAACAAGAGAAAGGGGAAGATTATTGCAGTTTTATTGTTAATCACTATGTTTTTTAACAATTCACTAACTGCAGTTGCAACAGAAGAATTAGTAAATGCTGTTACAACTGAAGCTATATCACAACCCGAAGAAGTACAAGCTACTCCTGAAGAAGTGCAAGCGCCTTCTGAAGAAGTACAAGTACCTACTGAGGAAGTGGTGACTGAAATTAATCAAGTAGTACCCGATACTACAGAAACGGAACCTGTGAAAGAGGTTGTACAAGAAAATACTGAAGTTGTAAAACCTACTGAAACAGTGGAAGAAAACGTTAAAGAAAATACAGAAAATGTAGAAGAGGGTACACCTAACATTATTTCTTCAGATGTAAATGAGGAAATAGATGAAAATTCAGCAA
>CAYYBL010000056.1:0-4378 GCA_964470175.1 uncultured Lachnospiraceae bacterium
TTGCATTCCTTTGTCTTCAAATCAGCTGCTTTTTGGTATTCTTCAATAGAGTCAGAAGAAACAGCATCTTCCTTTTCCATTTCAACTTTTTTAAGTTCATTTTTTATAACTTCTAATTCAAATAATTCTTTGTTTTTAAGATTTAATTTTGAACAAGCTTCATCTATAAGGTCAATTGCTTTATCTGGTAAAAATCTATCATGAATGTATTTTTCAGACATTCTTACAGTTTTATCTATAATATCATCTGTAATTGTAACCTTGTGAAAGTCTTCGTAATATTTTTTTATACCTTTTAAAATTTTTATAGAATCATTTATAGATGGTTCTTCTACAAGAATTGGTTGAAATCTTCTTTCAAGAGCAGTATCTTTTTCTATGTATTGTCTATATTCTTTAAGAGTAGTAGTACCTATTAGTTGAATTTCACCATTTGTAAGTGATGGCTTAAGAATATTTGCTGCGTTCATAGAATGATCTGCATCTCCAGCACCAATTATATTGTGAATTTCATCTATTACTAAAATTATATTTCCATATGTTTTGCATTCTTCAATAAGTGATTTCATTCTTGCTTCGAATTGGCCTCTAAATTGAGTACCTGCTATAATTGCTGTCATATCTAGAAGATAAACTTCTTTATTTAAAAGCTTTGCTGGAACTTCTTGATTTGCTATCTTTATAGCTAATCCTTGAGCAATAGCTGTTTTTCCAACGCCAGGCTCACCGATAAGACATGGATTGTTTTTAGAACGACGATTTAATATTTGAATCATTCTTTCAATTTCTTGTTCTCTACCAATAACCATATCAAGCTCGTTATTTTTAGCTCTTTCTGTTAGATTTGTTCCATAGCTATCTAGAAATTTCTTTTTGGTTGTTTTTGCTTTTTTTTGAGTTTTTACAGTTCTTCCAGAATATGATTCTGATGAATCTTTATCAGATCTTCTATTACCATGACTAGCAGGATCATCAGCATCATCATTATTTTCATTTGCTTTAAAAATACCCAAAATACCCTTTAATGGATTTGAATCATCTCCAAAATCTGGATTTTCTAAATCTTCAGATGTTATACCTAGATTTTCTAAATTCATGTTTTGAGAAAAATCTTTTAAAATATCTTCAAATTGATTTGACATGTTTTCGATTTCCTCATTAGACATATTAGAATTTTTAGCAAGAATATCAAGAGGATTTATACCTCTTTCCTTTGCACAATTGTAGCAAAGTCCCTCAACAGTCTTCTTACCACTTTCATATTTATTTAAAAATACAACTGCTGTATTTTTTTTACAAACTGAACATACCATATGTTTTATATTTCTCCTTCAAAATCATTCGTACAAATAGTATATAATTACTCTTGTAAATACAATGATACTACATTTTTATCAGTTAGTCAATAGCAATATAATCCTTTAAAATCAAGGAAAATCCAAAATACAATAGCAGACACAGCTACAGAGTGCTAATAAAAGATATTAAATTGATATTTTTTTAGATGAGTGTTATAATAATCTTGATTTTTAATAATAGATGGATAAAATTGGAGATCAGTTATGAAAAGATTTATAAAAAAATTTGTTGCAACTTTGGATGATGATGAAAGATATAAATTATTTTTACTTGTTATAGGTGCTATATTGATTATAGCTTTGTGCGTAGGCATATATGTGAATTTTTATTACAAATATGCAGACATAGATCCTTTGATGCTAGGTATAAATGTTGGAAATAAAAAGACAGAAGAAGAGATATCAAAATTAAAAACAGAGTTCAATGCCTTATTTAATAATGAAGTAAAAGTGAATAGTGAAAATGTCAATATATTTGAAAAGTTGGATAATAATGTGGATGAAATTGTAAGCACATTTAGTCAATTACATAATGGAGATGACAGTTTTTACAGATATGATGCTGATATTCCAAGAATAAATATTAATTCTAGTATCATAAGTGATATAAATAATGAAATAATTTCAAAATATAGAGATCCAATAAATGTTATACAAAGAAAAAGAGATGGATATACATCATATACTGTTTCATATTGTGCATTTGTAAACGGATCAAATCTATCACTTGTGATAAGGTCATCATTAAAAGAACAGGGAAAAGCTGAAAAAGTTGGAATAAAAACATATAATTATAATATTGTTGAAGATAGACTTGTTACATTAGATGAAATGATAAAATTAAAAAATACTACAAATAAAGAAGTACAAGAGAATATTAATAAGAGCATTCAAGAAGCAGATGCAAAAGTACAAGCATTAGCAAAAGAATATGGTAGTTTATATACAAGAGATTTAAATAGTGATATTTATAAAGTTGAAAATACAGAGAATTTCTTTTTGACAGATGATGGGAACGTATATATAGTTTATGCTTATGGAAATATTGATGAGACAAATGAAATGGACGTAGTTATATTTTAATTGGGGGAAATGAAATTGAAAAAATTAGCAATTAGTATCATAATAATTGCCATATTATTAAATGTTGGTTTGGTTTCTTATGGTACTACAGAACCTACAGAAAATGAAAATCAAGCAGAAGATATATCTCAAACTACTACAGAAGAAAGCAGTGATAGTGAAGAAACTGCTATGCCACAAGAAGAGATAATTCAAGAAGATATTGAAGAAAATTCATTAATAAATGCTGTAGGAAAAGTAATAAAAAATTCAGGAATTACAGAAGTTGATACTGGACTTGGAAAAAGTATAGTACAAAATGTTAGGGTTGAAATATTAGATGGTGATTATGTTGGAGAAGAATTTGATATAGAATATACAATCTCATATGATTCTTTGTCAAATATAAAATATTATGAATTAGAAGAAGGAGATAGGGTACAACTTCAAATTTCAGAAGATAAAACAGGAGCAAAGACTGTTGTAATACAAGATATAGTGAGAGATAGATATATATTTGCTTTGTTTGTATTATTCTTAATTAGTATATTTGCAATATGTGGAAAAAAGAGTATTAGAACGATTTTAAGTTTAGTTTTCTCTATTTTTATAATTATATTTGTGCTCATAAACAATATATATAAGGGAGAAAACGAAATTTCATTTTCACTTATATCACTTATTTGTATTGTGTTTGGAAGTTTCTTTATATTGTGTGGTCCAAATAGGAAGTCGTTATCTGCATCTATCGGTACGGCTTTGGGTGTCGTAATGTCAAGCCTAATAGCACTTGCCTTTTTCAGGATAGCAAAACTATCTGGAGACATAGAAAAAGTAATGCAATACAATGTAAGTATGAGTGCGGTAAAATTTGATATAAGAGAATTACTATTTGTTACAGTTATAATAGCTACAGTTGGAGCAGCAATGGATGTTGCAATGTCTATAGTAAACAAACTTGAAGAAGTAAAGGTTAATAATCCAGATGTTACTTGGAAGGAAATGTTCGTAGAGGGTTTAAATATAGGACGAAATGACATAAGTACAATGGATAACACATTATTACTTATATACATAAGTAGCATAATTACCCCAATACTGCTTTCAATGACAAATGGATACACTGCTATGGAAACGCTAAACAAATCAATGATTGCAGAGCAGATAATTATTGCTCTTTCAGGAAGCATTGGAATAATGCTTACGACTCCGATTACATCAATTGTATTTTCCCTTATAAATAAAGATAGAGTTGTATACAATACTATTTCGAAAAATAGACTTGATGGTAAAAGAAGTCTTAAGTTGTAGGAGTAACACTTGTATATAGAAGTAAATAATGTAAAAATTCATTATGAAATCTTAGGAAAAGGAAAACCAATAATTCTGCTTAATCCTAATAGTACAAATACAAACGCAATGAAATTCATTGCACATAAGTTGTCCAAAGACTATGAAGTATATCTGTTTGATAGAAGATGTTGTGGAAAAAGCAGTGATGATTGTGATTTAAGCTATGAAGAAAGTGCTAAAGATGTATATGAATTTATAAAAAAAATGAATATGAATAAGCCATATATATTGGGATGTAGTGGTGGTGCAAGCGTTGCATTATTTTTAGCTATTACATATCCAGATTGTATTTCAAAATTGGTATTATGTAGCGGAGTTGCTAGATTTTCAAATATTGAAATTCCAAATTTTTATCAAATGATACGAAGATTTACTTTTATTAAATCAATAAGAAAAGCAGAAAAGTTTTATTTGCTAAACGAAAAAACTAGAGAAATAACTTTAGATGATTTATCAAAAATAATTGTTCCAACCTTAGTGGTAAATGGTGGAAAAAGAGATATTGTCCCAATTGAAGAAGCAAAGTATTTGTCTAGTAATATAAAAAACTCAGAATTAATAATTTTAGAAAAAGAAAATCATTTTAGTTATATGATTAATTGCAA
>CAYYBL010000056.1:4478-9613 GCA_964470175.1 uncultured Lachnospiraceae bacterium
GGATTACAATTGAGCTTTGCTCAATTGCATAGGTAATCCGTAATCTCGCTTCGCTTCGAACGGCTTACCTAAAGAAGAAGTCAAAAAGTGATGAATCATCATCATCTGGAATTGTTTCTATATATGTTCTAGAATCACTATTTGGCCTATTATTATTTGCATTTGTTGATTTTTCTTCTTCCTTTGGAGTTTCTGCAAGAGTTAATTGCACATCTTGGTAATTCCCTTCCTTATATATTGTAAGAGTAACAGTATCACCAATATTGTAATTATACTTAATACTATTTAATTCACCTACAGATTTAACTTCTTGATTTTCTATTTTTGTAATGATATCTCCTTTTTGAATACCGGCCTTTTCAGCTGGTGAATCTTTATAAACAGTATCAACATATATTCCTTTTGGAACGTTATATTTTTCAGATACAGTATCCTCAACAGATGAACCAGAAATTCCTATATATGGTCTTTTTACTTCTTCACCTTTCATTAATTGAGCTATAATATTTGTTGTTGATGAAATAGGTATTGCAAATCCTATACCTTCGACACCACTTCCTGCAAGCTTCATTGTGTTTATTCCAATAACTTCACCATTTGCATTTACGAGTGCTCCACCACTATTTCCAGAATTTATTGCAGCATCAGTTTGTATAGCTTTATATGTAACACCATCACTTGATACACTTCTATCTAAAGCACTAACTACACCAGTTGTTACAGAATAGTCCATGCCAAGAGGATTTCCTATAGCCATTACAAATTCACCAACTCTTACATTATCTGAGTTACCAAGTGTAGCAGGAATAAGTCCTGTTTTATCTATTTTAAGTACTGCAAGATCTGTGATTGCATCAGTACCTACTATTGTAGCATCATAGGTTTTATCATCTTGATATAGATTCACCTTTACACCAGTTGCTTCTTGAATAGCATAATATGAAGATCTATCAGAAGATGCAACTACATGGTTATTTGTAAGAATATAACCATCTTCTGAAATTATTATTCCAGATCCTGTACCTTCTTGAGTACCAGTTCCAAAAATTGAGCTAATTTGATATGTTACTGTTATACCAACTACAGAAGGTAGTACTTTGCTTGCAACAGCAGTAGCAGTATCAGAATAATTTGATATATCTATTAAATTTGAAGTAGTACTAGATGAAGTGTTTAACTGTGATGAAGTAGAAGAAAAACCACCTGTAGAAAACAACTTTGATTTTACTGATGGCACTCCAAAACATGTTGCTACAACTAATGAAGCTCCAACTATACCAGATAGAAAAGGTACCAAAACTGTTCTTCCAAAGTCTCCTGAAGAAGTTCTATTATGTTTACTTCTTACAAATGAATTGTTGTTTGAATAATTAAATTGATTATTATCATCCATTTTTAATCCCTCCCAATGTAAAAATTTCATATATAATAACGATTAAATTCAAGATAAAAAATACCTTGAAATATTTTGTTTATATATATATAATATCTATGGAAAATTAAAATAAACTTAAAAAATAAAAAAATGTGAGATTTAATGAAAGAATTGGAAAGAGAAAGGCTGAATCTTCTAAAAAAAGAAGAAGAAAGTCTTTATAGTGATGAAAAGACAAAATACATTTGTGGCATAGATGAAGCAGGAAGAGGACCACTTGCAGGGCCTGTAGTTGTTGGAGCTGTGATACTTCCAAGAGACTCTTTTATAGAAGGAGTAAATGATTCAAAAAAAATATCCGAAAAAAAGAGAGAAAAACTTTATGATATCATTACAAATGAAGCTATAGCATATAGTGTGCGGCATTGTCGATGAAAAGAAAATAGATGAAATAAATATTCTAGAAGCTACAAAGCTTGCTACTAAAATTGCTATAAGTTCATTAAAAGTTAGGCCAGATCTTATAATGGTAGATGCCCTGAAGAATATAGATACAGGCGGTATACCATATATGTCTATCATAAAAGGAGATGCAACTATTTACAGTATAAGCGCTGCTTCTATCATTGCAAAAGTTACAAGAGATAGGATCATGAGAGAATATGATACAGAATATCCTTTATATGGTTTTGCAAAACATAAAGGATATGGTACAGCAGAGCATATAAAAATTATCAAGGAAAATGGTCCTTGTAATATACATAGGAAAACATTTATTAAAAATTTTGTATAATTTTTAATAAAGGAAAGGAACTATAATGGAAATAAAAACTATTATCAGAAAAAAACGTGCAAGGCAGGAATTGGACAGGGATGAAATAAGATATTTCGTCGGAAAATTAACGAAGGGAGAAATTACAAAAGCACAGGCATCAGCATTACTTAGTTATATATATATATATGGAATGACTGAAAATGAAATAATGGAATTAAGTCTTGCGATTGCAGAGTCAGGTGATATGATAGATCTTAGTGAACTATCTGATAAAGTTGTTGACAAGCACAGTACAGGAGGTATTGGTGATAAGGCTACTATATTATTAATGCCAATACTTGCAGCGCTAAATATACCTGTTGCTAAAATATCTAGTAAAGGTTATGGTATTACTTCAAGTACTATAGATAAGCTTGAATCTATACCAGGTTTTAAAACTAATATTTCTAATGAAGAATTTGTATCTATACTTAGAAAAAACGGAGTATGTATAATGAATCAACATGCAAAATTTGCTCCTGCTGAAAGAATTATTTACAAATTAAGAAATGAAGTTGCATGTGAAAATAGTTTGCCAATTATAGCAGCAAGTCTTATGAGTTTAAAACTTGCTACAGGTAGTAAAAAAATTGTTTATGATATAACTTATGGAAATGGTACATATATACCAACAAGAGAAGAAGCAAAGAGACTTTCAAAGCTACTTGTAAGACTTGGAAGTAAACTTGATAAAGAAGTGGTTTGTGTAATAACATATGCAAATCAACCACTTGGAACTTCTATAGGATACAACTTAGAAATGAAAGAAACTATAAATGCTCTTAAAGGTATTATTTCACAAGACTTAGGAGATGTAGTTGAAGTACTAGGAAGTGTCATGATTGCTCTTGCAACTGGAGATATGAATTATGAAGAAAATAGTAAGAAAATAAAAGAAGTAATGAAATCAGGAGAAGTACTTAATAAATTTAAAGAAATGGTAAAGGCTCAAGGTGGAGATACTAATTACGTAGATAATCCAGAATTATTTGAAAAATCAAAATATGTTATGCCAGTACTTTCAACTGAATCAGGTACAGTAGAATCAATAGATGCTGATATAGTAGGAAGTGTTGCTTATTATTTAGGCGCTGGTAGAATGCATGATGAAGAAGATATAAATAGAACTGCTGGTATAGTACTAAACAAAAAAATAGGTGATAGTGTAACTGTTGGCGAAACACTAGCTTTTGTTCATGCAAATGATGATACAAAATTAAATAGGACAGCTCAAACTCTTGGTGAAGCATTTAATATCACCACAAAGAAGATAAATTTCAAGTCAAGGATAGTTGAAATTGTAAAATAAGAGGTGTCTTTTATGGATATAATAGATATTATTGAAAAAAAGAAGAATGGTGAAGAACTTTCTAAGGAAGAGATAAAGTATTTTATTGATAAATATACAAATGATGAAATTACAGATTACCAAGCAGCAGCCCTTATAATGGCAATTTGTATACAAGGTATGACTAAAGATGAAATATTAGATCTAACAATGTGCATGGTTGATTCTGGTGAAAAAATAGATTTTAGTGATTTTGAGAGTAAAATTATAGACAAACATAGTACAGGCGGTGTGGGTGATAAGGTTACTCTTATTGCCATGCCAATTATTGCAAGTTTAGGTATACCTGTTGCAAAAATGAGTGGAAGAGGGCTTGGAATTACGGGAGGAACAATTGATAAACTTGAGTCGATTCCTGGATATAATGTGAATATTGATGTTGATACTTTTAAGAAAAATGTTAAAGATATTGGAGTAAGTATTATTGGTCAAACTGATAATTTAGCACCTGCTGATAAAAAAATATATGCACTTAGAGATACTATAGGATGTACAAATAGCTTGCCACTTATAGCATCAAGTATAATGAGTAAAAAGATTGCAGCAGGAGCAGAGGGAATAGTTCTTGAAGTTACCTATGGTAGCGGTTCATTTATGCCAAATAAAACACGAGCAGAAGAAATTGCGCGTATGATGAAGATGATTGGAAAGATGGCAAAAAAAGAAGTAAAATGTGTGCTTACAAATATGAATGAACCACTTGGCAAATGTGTTGGAAATAGTTTAGAAATTATAGAAGTTATAAATGCATTAGATGGTACGATTCAGGCAGATGTTTATGATGTAGTATTTGAGATTTGTACGCAAATAATGATAATGTCTGGAAAATATAGTGATGAGCTTAAGTGTAGAAAGATTATAAAAGAAAAAATAAAAAATGGAGAAGCAAAGAAAAAATTTATAGAGCTTGTAGGGATGCAAGGAGGGGATACTTCGTTTATAGAAGATCCAAACAAATTTGAAAAAGCTCCTATTATTGCCCCAGTGGTAGCTGATGAAGCAGGATATGTAGAAAAGCTAAATGCGGGAAAAGTTGGAAAAGCAGGTGTAAAACTTGGTATAGGTAGAATGAGAAAAGAAGATTCTATAGATCATAGAGTTGGAATAGTATTTGAGAAGAAAATTGGTGACAAAGTAAAAAAAGGTGATATACTTTGCTATGTGCACGGAAATGATCCAGAAAAAACTACTGAATGTGTCGAAGAAATAAAAATGGCATACAAAATAGGAAGCAAAAGAAAAGAAGAAAAGGTCGTTTCAAAAGTTATGTAGGTTTATAGGTAAAACCATTAAAAACCTAAATGAAATTATAGAGGATAAGGATGGAAAGTACAAAAGAATTAAAAGAAAAATTATTTAAAAACAAAAAGACAGGATGGGAGCGTTTATCTGATGATGAATTAAGGGATATATTTAAATTTGCAGATGAATACATGTATTATTTAAATTTATCAAAGACAGAAAAAGAAATAGTTAGGAATTCTAAAGATATACTTATAAAAAATGGATTTGTCGATATAGCAGAAAAAGAAACCTTAAATCCAGGAGATAGAGTATTTTTCGTGAATAAAGGTAGAAATGTTTTTGCAGCTGTTATA
>CAYYBL010000057.1:0-9571 GCA_964470175.1 uncultured Lachnospiraceae bacterium
TACCTATAGGCACTTTAATTATGAGGTCTTCACCGCTTTTTCCAAATTTGTGCCCACCCATACCATTTTTTCCATCTTCAGCTTTGAATTTTTTTGTAAATCTAAAGCTTTCTAATGTATTTGCATCAGGGTCAACTTCAAAATAGATGTCTCCTCCCTTTCCGCCGTCACCGCCATCAGGTCCACCTTCTGCCACATATTTTTCTCTTCTAAATGTTGCAGCGCCATTTCCGCCATCTCCGGATTTAATTAAAATTTTTGCATAATCTACAAACATAACTTTATTCAAAATAATCAAGTTTCATAGCTTTTTTTACTTTTTTCATTGTTTCTCTTGCTACAATTCTTGCTCTTTCTGTCCCTTCCTTTACTATTTTATCAATTTCTTCTGGATGTTCATCATAGTATGCCCTCTTTTCTCTAAATGGTTTTAAATATTCTATGATTGTTTCTGCAAGTTCTTTTTTACATGAAACACACCCTCTTTTCCCTTCTTTACATTCAAAGTTTATTTCTTTTACATTGTCTTCATTAGTAAATAATTTATGGTAATAATAAGCCATACATATATCTGGATTTCCAGGATCATCCTTTTTTATTCTACCAGGATCTGTTACAGCTTGCATAACTTTCTTCCTAATATCATCTGGTGTATCTGATAGATATATAGCATTTCCAAGAGATTTTCCCATCTTGTCATTTCCATCTAATCCTTTTACTCTTGTAGCTTTTGAAAGATATGTTTTTGGTTCCACTAAAGTTTCACCATATATTGAATTAAACTTTCTTACGATTTCCCTGCACTGTTCTATCATAGGTTCTTGATCATCTCCAACTGGTACAATCTCACCTTCAAAACATGTAATATCAGCTGCTTGACTTACTGGATATCCTAAAAAACCATATGTAATTGATCCTTTAAATACATCCTTTTTTTGAGCAAGCTCAGACTTTACTGTAGGATTTCTCTCAAGCCTTGAAATTGTGACAAGATTTGAATAAAACACTGTAAGTTCTGCAATTTCTGGAATCATAGATTGCAAGAAAATAGTAGTTTTATTAGGATCTATTCCTATAGATAAATAATCCTTTACTACTTCTCTTACATTATTTCTCACTTTTTCTGGATTTTCAAAATTATCAGTTAGTGCTTGTACATCTGCTATTTCAATGTATTGATCATATTTCCCTGAATTTTGAAGATCAACTCTATTTTTTAATGAACCCAAATAATGTCCTATATGAAGTTTTCCTGTTGGTCTATCTCCTGTGAGAATTCTTATCTTTTTTTCCATTATATTCTCCTTTTTTATCCTAAAATCTTTATAAAGCTTGTCATTACTCATTTTACAATAAAAGTGCTAAAAAAGCAATACTTATGACTAAGTATCGCTTTTTAAAATTCTTAATATATTTAATATTGTAATCAATGTGACTCCGGTATCAGCAAATACAGCTTGCCACATGTTCGATATTCCTATGGCACTCAGTACTAATACTAATATCTTTACTCCAAGCGCAAACACAAGATTTTGAACAATTATTTTATTTGTATACTTTGATATTCTAATCATATCATCTATTTTTCTAAGATCATCTGTCATAATTACCACATCAGATGCTTCAATTGCAGAATTTGATCCTATACCACCCATTGAAATGCCCACATCAGCTCTTGCAAGTACTGGTGAATCATTTATTCCATCACCTACAAATGCCACCTTTCCTTCTTTTTTAGTAGCAATTATTTTTTCAAGCTCAGCATATTTATCTTGCGGAAGCATTTCAGCCTTAATAGTATTAAATCCAATTTCTTTTCCTACTTGAAATGCTATTTCTCCACTATCACCTGTAAACATAGCTGTTTCAATTCCGCCATTATTTAAATTTAAAACAGCATCTTTGGCTTCTTCTTTTATAATATCACTAAGCAGAATATATCCTACATATTTTTCATTAATACTTACACATATAACTGTACCATTTTCTTTAACTTCTGGAATTCCAATAAATTCATTTTTCCCAAGTTTAATCTCATTATCATCAAATCTGTATTTTAAGCCATTTCCAGATATTTCTTCAAATTCTTTTACTCTTGATTTATCGATGTTTTTGCCATAAGCTTTTACTATCGCTTTTGCTATAGGGTGATTTGAAAAATTTTCCCCATGAGCTGCAATTTTAAGTATTTCTTCTTCATTTACATCTCCAGTACATACTATCTTTGTCACACCAAATACACCTTTTGTAATAGTACCTGTTTTATCAAATACAATAGTTTTTATGTCTTTTATATTATCTAAAAAGTTGCTACCTTTAATTAAAATACCTTTTTTCGATGCCTTACCAATACCAGTAAAATATGCTAGTGGTACTGATATAACTATTGCACATGGACAAGATACTACTAGAAAAATAAGTGCTCTATATATTGATTCCTTGTATGATAACGTGTTTCCAAATGATTTATAGATTATAGGTAAAAATATTGCAAGGAGTATCGAAAGAGATACAACAAAAGGTGTATATACTCTAGATGCTTTGTTTACAAATGTCTCTGTTTTTGCCTTCTTATCTGTAGCATTTTCTACTAAATCTAATATTTTGCTCACAGTACTATCTTCATATTTTTTTGTAACTTCGGCTTCAATTAAGCCTTTCTCATTTATACTTCCAGAAAGAATTGTATCTCCACTTGCAACCTTTTGAAGTTTGCTTTCACCAGTAAGCGAACTTGTATTTAGATAAGCTTCTCCACTTACTACTTTTCCATCTATTGGTACTTTTTCACCTTGCCTTATTTCTATAATATCCCCGATATTTATTTCATCAGGTTCCACAATTTCTGTACCATTTTCCACTTTAAGATTGGCATATTCAGGCCTTATATCCATAAGACTTGTGATAGATTTTCTAGTGTTATTTACAGCCTTATCTTCTAAAATTTTTCCTATTTCATAAAGAAAAATTACCATGAAACCTTCATAATTTTTTCCTATTATTAAAGCTCCAATACAAGAAATTGTCACTAAAAAATTTTCATCTATTACCTTATTTTTTAGAAGCTTAAGTGCATTTATGCTAGTTCTAAAAAGAAGAGAAATATATGCACATATAATAAATATTAGACTTAAAATTTGATTTTCCCTGGTGAAATATGAAATACCAAAAAAAACTAAACCAATTACCAACCTAAAAATAGCAATTTGATTTTTGGTATACTTTTCAGAAATCTTTTCTTTATAATTATCTAGGTCTATAACATTTACTTCAGGTTCAAGCTTTGCTATAGTCTCTATTACCTCATCTTTTATATTCTCTTTATCAGATTCAAAAGTAAGACTAAGTGTACTATAATTCACCACTACATTTTTACAATTTTCATTTTTAGAAAGTCCATCTTGAATTTTTAGGCCACATGCAGCACAGTCCAAATCTTCAAGCTTATATCTATATTTCTTCAATATGTTCACGTCCTTTCTCAAAAATTTGTCTTACATGATCGTCATCAAGAGAATAATATACAATCTTTCCTTCTTTTCTATATTTTACAAGTTTTGCTTGCTTAAGAACTCTAAGCTGATGTGAAACAGCTGATTGAGTAGAATTAATAATAGCTGCAATATCTCCCACACATAGTTCTTCTTCAAAAAGTGTACATATTATTTTCATTCTAGTAGAATCACCAAAAACTTTAAAAAGTTCAGCTAAATCAAATAAAAACTCTTCTTTAGGCATAACCTTTTTTATCCTATTTACCTTATCTTCGTCTACTATTTGAATTTCTTCATTTGTCATTTCATCCATAATTATATCCTTTCTATATATGAATAGTTGTTCATATGTTCATTATAATCTATAATATTTTTAATGTCAATAGAACAATAGGAAATGCTTTGCATTTTCTATCAAATAAAAAAGAGACCAAGAATTGGTCTCTTTAAAACATATTTTTATTCTATTCAACAACTTCTGCTTCTACTTCAGCTTCTTCTTTAACTTCTCCATCATATCCTACGATATCATTGTAGAAATTTGCCACTGTAACACTCATATATGGTACAAGCCATAAATATAACAAACCTAATGTAAATATTCCTAATATCATCCATCCAAGGAAACTAAGTTCTAAAACAAATAAATCCATTTTATGTCCAACCATCATTTCCTTACATCTTGAAACAACTTCCATAGCCTTCATATTTGGGTTATCAAGCAACACATATTGATAAAGTTTGTATCTGTATGAAGCTATAATTCCAGGTATTATTAAAAGAAGTGTCCACAATCCTACAAACAAAGCTACAACAAAAGCAGCAATAAAAGCAGGTACAAAATACTTACCCATTGAAAAGACATCTTCTACTGTAGGTTTTTCACTTCTAGAAACTTTCAAAAATACTTTGCTTTGTCCAAGTCCAAAAAATGCAGCTATCGCACATGAAGCAACAATATTTGTAAGCATGCCAGGGCCTGATAATGATTTCACTTGAATCGTACTACCATCCATGAATGGTTTTTCAACATCCTTTCCAAAAATGCTTATAACTGCTTGATTACAGAAAAATGTAATAGCTCCTACTATTATGATTACAATTATAACAGTTCCCCAATTTCCCTTAAGTTTTTCTTTAGCATCTCTTTTTAATTCTGCTCTACTCATTTTTACCTCCATTTACAAAATTTAAAAATATTGCAATCTACAATTTCTATTTATCTTCAGAATTAACTATTTTCTATATTTTCTCCTCTTCCCTCAGGCAAAGCAGGATAATCTATAGTAATTCTTATTTGCATTACACACCTAAGAGTCCTTACAAACTTACTATTTTTTATTTTTTGCCATAAAGTAGGCTTGGTTTCGAATCTTGTTTCTTCAATGTAGTCTCTATCTTCAGATACATCTTCGACATCAGCTACAAACTCTTCTGTCATCTTTTCAGTACTTTCAGTAGTTTCATCAAGCAAAGATTTTTCTTCTTCTACATCTTCATCAGCATCTACAACATCATATGACTCTTCATCAGTAACATCATCGATACCCTCATCTGAAAAATCATTATCCTCTATATTTTCATCAGCCTCATCTTGAGCATCATAAGAAGAAGCATTCATATCCTCTACACTACCGGTATCTTCCATATCATCTACTGGAACTGGTATGTACTTCAATGCTTCTGCAATTTCTATACCAATATAGCTAAGAGCTTTTGATCTATCTTCAAGTCTATCCATATCTATCTCTATGTATAGATTTCCCTCAAGATTATTAACTTTTGCATCTATTTCTCGACAAGCATTAAGATATTCTTCTGACTCAGTATCTTCTGTATTAGCTATAATTTCTAAATTGTCTACAACTTCAGCAGGGTACTTTGCTCCTAATTTTTTCAAAATCTCTTTTGAATTTTTTACTTTTCCTCTTAAAGCTGCTGATGCATCTCTTAAAACATTTGCAAGCTTAATATTTCTTTCTCTTTTTCTTATTAATTCTTCAACTTTCTTTGTATTTTCCTCAAATTGATTTGTAGCATATTCTACCAAATCATAAGATGCTTTATAAACACTCTTTGGAAAATTATTCTTCTTAGGATACTCTAGTAAATAATTTTTTACAGATTCTACTAAATCTTTAAAATATGTATCTTCATCAAGCTTAACAATTTGTTTTTTACTATTTGGATTAATTAATTTTTGAATTTTATCTATATTTGATAAAATCTTTTCTTCCGTGATAACCATCTTCACGTTTACCATGTCTGACTTATTATAAACAAATAATGACACTGTAAACTACCTCCTTTGTAATATTCTAATTAAATACTGAAATTATTATATTCTTTTTTCCGTAAGTACACAAGGATTTTTTTATATTTTAATATTACTTTTTTGTAACTGACTGTAATTTTTTTGTAACATTTTTGTAAATTCCATATTTGAAGCCAAGACTGCTTATATCATTTCCAACTAGTATATTTGATGCTATTTTAACAATCGGCAGTTTTGTTCTTTCTGATACTCGTGGAATATTTTTACTACATCCTGGATTAATATCCACTATGTATATTAAACCATTACTTATAATAAAGTGCATATTAAAAATTCCAACTAGTTCTAGTTCTTTTGATATAATTTTAGTATAATCTATTATCATTTTTTGATGTACTTCTCCAATACTATCTGAAGAATATTTTACATCATTTTCTGTATGTTCTATAATCTCTGGTATTAAAACATTATTACCATCGTATAAAACATCAATCTCTATTTCTTTTCCGTCAATGTATTTATCTACAAAAATTGGATGGTCTTGTGAAATGCTATTGATTTCTGATATATATTCAACAACTTCTTTTTCATCACGTGCTATTTTACTAGCATGTTTTTTACCATTTATATCATGTAGTTGTCTTAAAAATACAGGATAATTTAGATCTTCTGCTATAGATACTGCTTCTTTTATACTATATGCAATATTACCCATAGGCTTTAGAATACCACATTTTACAAGTGCTATATCTAATTCCTTTTTATTTTTAATTTTCTCATAGTTTTCTAAGGATATTCCTAATATTTCTATATTTTTTTCAGATATCATTTTAGCAAATTTCATGGCTTTTTTACCGCCAAATTCTAAAATCACACCATTAGGATTTTCCTTACTGATAATATTCATCACATACTCAAGATCGAATGATTCATAGTACAATTTATCCGCACACTTACTATCAATCAGAAAACTATCAAAATTATCATTTATAATTATTGCATTAAATCCATTTTTTCTAATAGCACTTGCACATTGTGCAACCGCAATTTCTAGTTCAAGATTTTCGTTTATATTAGAATAACCTGGTCCTATAATAATTATTTTCTTTTTATCAGATATTTTTGATTCACATTCTGTATCATAGCACGTAAAAAAGCATTTATTTTTTCCGCTATTTTCAATATAATTTCTATCTAATGATTTATAACATGCATCTATCTTATTTTTTTCTTTTATCGCAATAATCTCTTTTAGATTTTTTCCAGTTATCCAAGAAATGCTTTTATCTGTGAAGCCCATTTTTTTAGCTTTATTTAAATTTTGAGGAGTAAGCTTACTATATCCAAGTTCTATTTCCATTTTAACAAGCTTATATATAATCCCTACAAAATATTTGTCGATTCTTGTTTTTTCACAAATTTTATCTAGCGATATTTCTTTTCTTATTGCTTCTGCAACAACATACAACCTGTCATCATCATTTTTTTCCAAGTTAATTAGTATTTCATTTTTTTCAAGATTTGCATATTTTTTGTTGTATAAGTAGCCTACACTTTCATCAGTAGTTCTTACAATCTTCATAAGTGCAGATTCAATATTTGTAGAAAAACCTACAGCATTTTTTAAAATTATCCCAACTATATCTGGTGATGGTTCGAAAAAAGCACACGTACTGTTTTCTATCATTATTTCATCCAATGTATACCCCATAGCAATGCCAGTCGTTACTTTTTCAAGAGGATATCTTACAAGATTTGATGAAAAAACCATATTTTGAGAAATATTCGTGTTTACATCAATAACAGCATACTCAAAATTTTTAGAATTGAGTGCAAATCTTATGCTACATGGACCTACTACACCCATTTTATCTGCAATTTTAGCTGATGCTTTCCTAAGCATTTGATATTCTCTATCAGAAAGAGTTTGCGAAGGTAAAACAAATATATTATCATCTAAATGTTTACCCACTGAATCCATTCCTTCCAAATTTGATATGACAACCACTCTTCCTAATTTATCTCGCATTATTTCATATTCTAAAAGTTTCCAATCAGAGATATACTTTTCAATCAAGTTCTTTTCTATAAAAGGTTCTTCAATTTCTTCTAATACTTCTTTCAAAGAGTTCGAACTATCACTTCCAAAAAGTACAACCTTATTATCTTCCAAAAAATCTGTCATTTCTAATAGAATATTTTTGATATTTGTACTTGAAAAAGAAGAAAATACCATATCAATTTTTTCTGATAATATAAGCTTTTCAAGAAATTTTTTATTTATTTTTTCTTCTATTATATATTCTTTTGAACTATTATTCTTAAATATTGTTGCAGGATTTGAATCTAAATAAATATAATCCACTTCTTCATTTTCAAGTTCTCTACAAACCTCTATACATGAAAATGGGAAAAAAGATTTTTCATTCTTTGTATCTGATCCTACAACCAACACTTTTTTTATCTTTTTATTTTTAGGCATCTTACACCCTCTCATTAAATTTTATTTATAAAATCTTTAAATAGGTATATCATATCCTCTGGTCCAGGACAAGCTTCTGGATTGAACTGGACTGTTTTTATTCTCTTACCAACATAATCAAGTCCTTCAACTATTCCTTCATTCAAATCAACATATGATATTTTTGCAATTTTGGTATCAATACTTTTTTCTAATATGTGATATCCATGGTTTTGTGAAGTCATGTATATCTTACCCGTACTTAAATCTTTTATAGGAAAATTTTGACCTCTATGCCCACATTTTAACTTAGCAGATTTAAAACCATTTGCAAGTGCCATAAGATTATGGCCAAGTCCTATACCAAATATAGGTATATCTTCTTCACATAAATCTTTTAAAGTCTTTATTTCATCCTTACAATCTTCAGGATTTCCTGGTCCATTCGAAAGAACAATTGCATTTGGATTTACTTGTAATATATCAGAGATTCTAGCTCTCGCTGGAAAAATTACAACTTCAACATTACATTTCAAAAGATTATTTACTAATCCATGTTTAAATCCATAATCAATAACAACTACTCTCTTTGATTTTCCTCTACCATAAACACTAACTTTTTGAGATGATACCTTTTCTATAGGATTTACTATTTTATATTCTGATATATTTTTCTTAAGCTGAGATAAATTCGAAATGTTAGATGTAATATATCCATTCATTGTACCATTCTCTTTTAAGACTTTGGTAAGTCTCCTAGTATCAACATTTGTAAGTCCAGGTACATTATTTGCTCTTAACCACTTCTCTACGCTATATGTAGATCTACAATTACTCTCAAATTCTGACAAATCATGTACAAACACTGCACTTGCATAAATTCTATTTGACTCAAAATCTTCATTTATAACGCCAAAACTTCCGATAACTGGATATGTCATAACTATTCCCTGTCCATAGTAAGCTGGATCAGTAAATACTTCTGTATATCCTGTGGTAGAAGTATTAAAGACAGTCTCAAAATATGTATCTTTTATACTTCCAATTCTGTCGCCTTCGAATATTTCTCCATTTTCTAAAACTAAATAACCTACCATTTTAACTTCCTTAAATTTAGACTAAAAAAGTACTAACTATTTAAATTAGTACTTTTTCATTTGTTTAATTATAAAGTTTTATTTTAATTGCTTCATAACTTCATCAGCAAAGTTTTCTTCTCTTTTTTCCAAACCTTCGCCAGTTTCAAATCTAACAAATTCTGTAATTTCAGCTCCTTTATCTTTTAATAGATTTCCTACTTTTACAGTATTATCCTTAACGAATTCTTGATCAAGTAAGCAT
>CAYYBL010000058.1:0-9565 GCA_964470175.1 uncultured Lachnospiraceae bacterium
ACCACATGTTGCATATTTAGTTTCATTTTTATTAGCTGCCATTACTATTTGTATAAATTTAAATAATTGTGGTATATAATCATTCTTTTGATTTCTTATATTTTGTGAAATTGCTTGTATGATTGGTACTGAAGAATCTTTACATTCTATTATTGCTAACGGAATACCATTTACAAATAAAACTATATCAGGTCTAGCATTATCTTTTCCATTCATTCTAAGAACTGAAAACTCTTCGGTTACATAGAAATCATTTTTTTCGGGATGTTCAAAATCAATATATTTAATATCAAATGATCTAGTTGTACCATCAGCCATTCTTTCTGTATATGATTTTCCAAGAGTTAGCATATCATATATTTTTTCATTAGTACTAATAAGACCTGTAAGTAAATCTTCATTCAAGTCTTTTACTGCTTGTCCTATTGTACTAGGAGAAAATTTATACGTAACTCCTTTATATTCATAACTGTTTATTTCATTTATTTTCTTTATTAATGTTTCTTTGAATAATACGTCACTTAAAATACTATTTCTTAGTTCTTTATTTTCTTCTTGTGAAATATATTTGTACCCCAATTTTTCTAATACTTCAATCGCTGGTCTTTGACTAGATGTATTTTCATTTGATACTAGTATATCTTCTTCCATTTAATTTGCCCCCATAAATTAAATTTATAATTTTACTTTGATTTTACCTGTTAATAACTCATCCATTAGTTTTCTTCTTAATTTGATATAATTATCTTTTTTTTCACCTAAGTATTTGTTTTTTTCTATACACAATCGCAATATTTTTTCTATTTTATTCTGAATATTTTCATCTAATATTTCTATTTCATAATTTAATAGTTCTTCAACAGTAATATTTCCTTGATTGGCATTTCCCCTCATTATTATATTTAAATAATTATAGTATCTCCTAGTATTTAATTGGGAAAACAAAAATAAAGGACGAACTCTTTTATTAACTCTTAATCTAATAGTATTTTGGTTAAGTAAACATCCTTCATATTTTTTACTTACTTTAATAACTCTTCCCGCAACTGATGAATATATTGGTGGTTTTGATCCTACTGTTGTTACTATCAAATCATCTTCCTTTAATATATAATTTGCATATAGTTTTTTCTTTGATTCATCAATAAATATTTTTTCGCAATCATCTTTTATTTCTTTTTCGTCTAAGTCAGACACTCTAATTATCCTACAGCCTTTTTCAGTATAATCTTTAGACTTAAAAGCAAAACCTTTTCTATATGCAATTATGTTTTTTAGTTTTATTTTTTGTGTTTTATATTTCTTTAATACATTATTTAATAAACATCTAACTAATTTTTCATTTTCACTTATTTCAAAATCTAAATTTTCAATGATTTTATCATTTTTTTCAAGTATACTAACTATTTTTTCTTGTTCTAATATTTCAGGAATAATAATATCAAAATTAAGAAAATCTTTTTCTGATAACTCTTTTTGGCCTGTACCGTTGGCTAAATAGCTTCTTTTATTTATAAAAGAAGGATTTGATAACATATAATAAATAAATTTATTAGAATATCCTTTTTTGGTATTAAAACTCATTATTGCATTAGAGCATATTCCTCCATCCAGTTCATCTGGTAAGATAGCAATGCTTCCATTAAAATAATTCTGCTTTCCAATAACAATTTCCCCTTTTTTTCTAATATAAAAAGGTCTTCTATCAGCCATTTTTTCTCTAACTTTTGATTTTTCTATTCCTTTAAAATTTAGTTTTATTGTTAGTTTTTGATATTTTGAAGTATCATCCACTCTTTCTTTAGAACCTTCTATCAGAACATCTTTTAATTTTAATTTTTTCCATTCTCCCATTTTAATCTTCCTTATTATCAAACTTTTCCTTCAAATAATTTACAAATGCTGAACAACTAATTAACATGTATTTGGCTTCTTCAAATGTAGAATCTCCTTCACCTAGTCCATTTGCATGTCTTATTCCATTTGCATCACTAGTATAACCATATAGTTTATCAAACGCACCATTCAATGCAGGATGTATTTTCCCTTTTAATAATTTTAATGCATCACTTAGTATTGCTTTATCATTACCAGTTATAATTTGACACATTGCTTCAACTGTGCTAATAGACTCTTTTATAGAATTATCATAATCTTTAACACTATATAGTAACTGAATTGCTTTTGAATAATGTGATACTACTGGTTTATTTTTATTTTGCAATGTTTCTTCTATACTTTCTATTTGATTCTCATCGATTATATCGGTTATTTCATCATTAATAATTCTATAATTTACATTTTCTTCTTTAAAAACATCATTAATGTCTCTTATATATTGTCTTTTATAATATTCATAATGATGTGCATAATTAAAAGCACATATAAAACCTTCTATAAGGTCATAAACCTTATTATATTCAATTGTTTGAAATAAGTTTTTGATTTCACTATAAACATTACTATATAATATACCGAAATCAGTTGGAATATCATCATATGTTTTTGAAAACACCTCTGTATATAAATACTTTATTACTTCATCTCTTAATTGAGTATCTGTATTAAAAACATCTTCCATAGTTATATTATATAATTTATTTCTCGTTCTCATATTTAACGAATCTATTTGTACAATATCACTAAATTTTTCAATTCCTTTCCTCTGTGAAAAACCATTTTTTACATATATTGCATTTGCCATTTTATATCACCTATAACCCCAATTCTTTTAATGACTCTTGTAATTCTTTTTCTAACACCTGTAATTCTTTTTCAATTTCTGCTATATTTTTCTTAGTTTCTTCTATATCTATTTCTTCTTCTTCCTCAAATGTATCAACATATCTCTTAATATTTAAGTTGTATTCATTTTCCTTTATTTCATCCATTGTAGCTATATGAGAATATTTTTCAATTTCTTCATATTTTTTGTATGTATTTAAAATCTTCTCTATATTATCTTTTGTTAAAGTATTTTGATTCTTACCTTTTTCATATTCTCTACTTGCTTCAATGAATAATACTCCTTCTCTATTTCTATTCTTTTTAAATATAACTATTGTTGCAGGAATTGATACTCCATAAAATAAGTTTTCAGGTAATCCAATAACTGCATCTATTAAATTGTCTTCTAATATTCTTTGTCTTATTATTCCTTCTGATGCACCTCTAAATAATGCTCCATGAGGTAATACAACTGCCATTCTTCCATCATCAGCAAGACTCTTTAACATATGTTGAATAAACGCATAGTCCCCTATACTTTTTGGTGGTACACCATATTCGAATCTATTATATGGGTCCATTGATGCTTCCATTTTAAAAGTATCTCTTTTTCTTCCATTTTCTATTGTTGTTGTATTTGCACTTTCAAAACCTTTAGCCCATTTATCTAATGAAAATGGAGGATTTGAAACTATAACATTAAATTTCATTAATTTATCATTTTCTAAATGTAGTGGATTTGCAAGTGTATCTCCCCATTCAATATGTGCATCATTAACACCATGTAAAAACATATTCATTCTGCATAAATTGTATGTTGAACTATTACTTTCTTGTCCATAAATGCTAAATCTTTCACTATTTACTTCTTTTGATGCTTTTAATAATAATGAACCAGATCCACATGCAGGGTCGTAAATTCTATCATTCTCTTTTGGTTCAACTAATTTTGCAAGTAGAATAGAAACTTCAGCAGGAGTATAGAATTCTCCTCCTTTTTTTCCAGAATCGCCAGCAAATCTTGCTATTAAGTATTCGTATGCATTTCCAATTACATCTAAATTTCCTATTTTAGATGGTTTTAAATCTATTTCAGGTTTATTAAAATCTTCTAATAAAGTTCTTAATATTGCATTTTTTTCTTTTGTTTTTCCAAATATCACTTCACTATTAAAATCAACACCTGCAAATAGGTTTAAAAGCTTTACACCATTTAAAGTTGTAATTCTTTCTAATGCTTTATTAATTTTTTCACCGATATTATTTTCATTTCTATTTTCATAAAGGTAATCAAATGTACATTCATCTTCTAAAACAAATTTACTTCTTGATAATGCTCTTTCTATTCTTTCTTTATCACCTTTATATTTTTCTTCAGCTTTCTCTTTTTCTTCTTTATACGTATCACTCAAGTATTTCAAGAATAGCATTACTAAAGCATAATCCTTATAATTTCCACCTGGTATACTACTTCTTAATGTGTCACAAGCACTCCAAATAGTTCCATTTATTTTATCTTGTAATTGTTTTTCGTTCATTTTATCTCTCCTTTTCATTCTTTACTATCATTTCAATAACACTATTATAATAGGATTCCTTTTCTCTTATTAAACTATTATACAAACGTTTTTGTTTATCCCATGAATCAACTAATCTGGATAATTGCTTTTGTTTGTTTAAACTGATATTTGGTAATCGAAACTCTCTTATTTTTACTACTGGTATAGTTCTTATTGCAGTACCAACTAAATACTTTTCTAATTGATGCTCAGCATCATTACTTTCTAAATACCATTTTACAAATGCCGGATCATACTTTTTATTATCAATTCTTATAGTTACATATTGATTACTAATTAATTTACCTTCCAACTCTTCATCAACTATTATAACTTTTAAAGGAAATGCCAACCTAAACAACAAATCATTTTTATGAACCACATACGAACTTAAATCTTCTTCACTTATAAAATCTTCGTAACTAATATCGATTCCTTCTAACCTATCTTCATATATTTTTAGGTTGAATAATTGATATTGGAAAGTATTATTATCCCTATATTTAGCTTGTTTTCTATTTAAAACAACGCCAACATTAACCTCTGCTACTTTTCCTAAGTCCATTATTTTCTCCTTTCATCTGTTAAAATTGTAACATGACATTTTTTATTTGTCAACGTTTTTTTGTTATGTTTCATTTTTAACGAAACAAAAATAAAAATAAGACTATATTTTATATAGTCTTATCTGCATTTATAAACTCTTATAGTATTGTTCAATCTTCTTTGCCATCATTTTTCTTCTATTTAATAAAAATTCTTCATATCTATCAATAGAATATTCACAAATATTTTCTGGTATACAATTTATCTTCAAATTTTCTTTTAGTTCATCAATATCTCTAATTGAACCATATCCAGCATCATCTTTCTCGCAATTGTCAAATGCTTCTTTAAAGTATACTTCTGGTGAATCCATTCCTATAGCAATATTAATTGGTCTATCTAAAAATGTATAATTAGCGACTTGATTATATTTCATCTTATCATTATATCCATTTTGTTTTAAATATTCTTTTGGAAATATATGATGTACATCGCCTGCAATAGATATTAAATCTGAAACCTTTTCTGCTTTAGAAAATAAAGCGTTTTCTCCATTAAATACTTGTGCAGCTAAGTAAGCTGAAAAATACGGACTATTACTTGCTGTAGTTTCTAATGCTTGAACTAATCCTATATTCCAAAAAGTATCTGAAAGTTCTGCTTGTTCAAGTTCTTTAAAATAATTAACAAAGCCTTTTTCTTTTATTCCTCTAATATCAGCATCCATCCAAGATTCAGGAGAACTAACATACCTTCCAGTTAATATAGCCATAACATACCATTTTTGAACATATCTTTTTATTTCTTGCTTTTCAACTTCGCCAGATTCATGAAGCATTAAAAATAATATATATGCAAAATCCAAAGTCATTTGTGAATTAATCATTTTATTATTTATGAAGCCAGCTGATTTAATAGCTAAAACAAATTGTTTGAAATTATACTCATTAATAAAGTTATCTATCCCTTCTTTTAATAGCTTAAATGATTCTTCTTTTATTTCATTCTTATAATCTCTTTCTTTAAAATCACGTCCAGAAAGTAAGCTAACTAATTGTCCAAGTTTTCCTCTAAAAAATTTATGTGCAAATGATACTCTTAACATATCATTGTAATCAGGGTCATATATATCATCTATGTCAGTAGATAACCATTTCATTTTACTTGCATATTCTGATTCTGCAAAAATTTTATCTTTATCAATAATATAATTATAGAATGATGGTTCTGTAGCACAATGACAAAAATAATCAATAGCTTTTCTTAACATATTTCCACCAAGTCCTTCATCTGCAGCTATTTTTGACATAGCAAAATCTGCCTCTTTAAGCGCTTTACCTTGTGAATTTATTCTAACAAATATTTCCGTTACTTCATCTATATTTAAATCCGCACTTAAATCTACTACACCTATTTGAACATTTTTTATAGATACTAACTTCATTATAGCTTCTGCTATTTTTTCATCATTTGCATCCGGATTATTTTCACAATACTCTTTTATAAATTTTAAAGAACTAAATTCTGGCTTAAATAATATCGATATATCTTCAATCCACTTACTACTTTTTATATGTGACTGATCTTGAACTGCAAATCTTTCTTCTTCACCTACGGCCATTGGATTAAAAGCTATTTTTATTACTCGTTCTTGATAATCTTCATCAATTATCTTTATTCCTAATATAGAAGTCATTAAAGCAGTAATTCTTTGTTGTCCATCTATAAGTAAGAACTTTCCAGCCGATTCCCCGCCATTTTTAATTTTCACATTTGGAGATTGCCATCTAATTATATATCCAGTTGGATATCCATTATACATAGAATCTATTAAGTCTCTTACTTTACTCCTTTTCCACACAAAAGGTCTCTGAATTTCTGGAATAGCAATAGTTCCTGCTTCAATTAATCCTAAAATCGCGCCTACTGTTAATTGATTAATATTATATTTTGTTTCAAACATATTTATACCAATCCCTTCTTTAAAATCTATTATATTTTATATCATAAAAAGGAACATACCTCAATAACTATACGGAAAAAAGGTTATTAATTATTCTCAAATTCTCTCAATCTCCCTCAGCTTTTCTCAGTTAACATACCCAAATGCGTACCAAAAAATCTCGAAAGTCTTGGAAAATAGGGATTGTCATACGTCCGTCGCCACCATTAAATCCTTAGAATCGTAAGATTTTGAGGATTTTTTCTTTGTTAAAAAAACTGAGAAGTGCTGAAAATAGGCACTTTTTATTATTATCAATTTTAAAATTCTCTCAAAGTACTATAGATTCCAGTTTTTGTGTCAAATATCGTGCCAAAATGAAACAAAAAAATAAAGGTTGGCACTAATATAGTGCCAACCCTCTTGTTTTGGCACAAAGAATTAATATATTATTGCATTTTTTATTATGATTACCTCTTTCTTTGTCAATACAAGCACTATATCGTTTAAACATAGCTATTTCAACAAGTAATTATAAGTTAAACACATCTTTACATAATCTACGTTTTCTTGATTTTATGTAAATTTTATGATATAATAACTTCTGGAGAATTTCACTCTAGAATAGGATTAGGAGGATTTCTCTGTTGAACATTCACATCTTAATATTATTACATGGAGGAGATTAATATGGTAAAGATCTTTTTGTGCATCCTGATTCTCATCATCGCTCAGTTCGCTGGATCGTTCATCTCAGACAAGCTCGAAGAAAGATCTATGGGAAAAATGGTCCGGATCACTGGATCTGGTGCAGCATTTGCTCTCTTTGCGATTTTCTTCGTAACAAGTCTGTTCTATACAACGACCGACCAGGAGATTGGATTCATAAATCAGCTGGGTATCAATACCCCATTTGAAGAATCTGGTCTTAAGGTCAAGACTCCGTTCATCTCGAAGGTCATCAAGTACCCTGGAACAACTCAGAGTATGACTCTTGGCTACATTGAAGCCAGTGAGGACTCCAATGACTATGAAACCAACAACTCTGAAAGCTCTATGATTACATCCGACTTTAATTTCATTGAGGTCGATGCATATCTTGAGTATCAGATCATCGATCCGATTGAATACCATTATGCAACGGCTGATCCTATCGGTATTCTTAGAAATGCTGCTTTGACAGCAATCAAGAATAACGTAGGTCTTAACACCGTTGATGATGTCTATACAACCGGTCGTGCTCAGGTTGAAGCCCAGATTACGGAATCTATTATCGCAGAGCTTGAAACCCACAAAACTGGTCTGGCTCTTGTCAAGATCAGCATTCAGGACGTCGATCTTCCTACACAGGAGGTTAAAGATGCTTTTGAAGCAGTAGAAAAAGCTCGCCAGGAAGCTGAGGAACAGAAGAACAACGCCAATGGCTATGCTTTCAAGGAAATTCCAAACGCAGAAGCTGAGGCAACTCAGATCATCGCCGCGGCAGATGCAGCAAGAACCGAAAGGATTAACGAGGCTCTGGCAGAAGTATCCAAGTTTGAAGCACTTTGGACCGAGTATAAAAACTCTAATGTCGTCAAAGATAAGCTCTACTATGATGCTCTTGTCATGATCCTTCCTGAGATGGATATTATCATCTCTCCTGACGGAAATACTGTATTTGTCAAAGGAACCACTGCTGACATTTCCGCTGTCGGTGCAGCTAGTGTCACACAGTAAGCATAACCGAAGTCACTCATAGACACATCAATTATCGGAGGAATACATTATGGAAAAAACTAAAAAGGAAAAATCTGGCAAGTCCTATATCTTTTGGGCTGTCGTTCTTGTAATTTACACTCTGGGATCTATAATCTTCTTCATGTGCTTTAGCGTGAATGAAGTCTACCGGTCCACCCTGGTTCGCCAGTTTGGTGAGACCGTGAGAGTCGTCAATCAGCCTGGTGTGTTCTTTACGAATCCCATCCAGGATGAGATCAGTATCTACACAGGCGAGCGTATGTATGACATCCCTGTAACCAACGTTACCACGTCTGATAAGAAGACGATGGAAGCTGACGCTTATGTTACATGGAGAATCACCGACGCTCAGACATACTACAGGCAGCTTTCCTCTGTTGAATCGGCTACTGGCAGGCTTTCCAGCAACGTTTATTCTTCTATGAAGAAGATCATTTCTTCGACAAAGCAAGATGACGTTATTGCAGGAAAAGATGGAACACTGTCACAGTCAATTCTTGACAGCATCACCAGTCTTAACACTTATGGTATCACAATCACCTCTTTTGATATCAAAGGCCTTGACCTTCCTGATAAAAACAAAGAAAGCGTTTACCAGAGGATGATTTCCGAACGTACAGCTATTGCTGATAAGGAAAGAGCAGCTGGCGAAAAGCTTTTCAATGAATCGAAGGCAGATACCGACAGAACAGTCCGTGAAACAAAGTCTAATGCTGAACTTGAAGCAGCGACTATTGCAGCCGATGCAGAATCTCAGTACTATGAAACACTGAGGCAGGCATACTCTTCGACTTCAGAAAAGGAGGAATTTTACCGGTACTGGCTGGGTCTTGAGACCCTCAAGGAATCTCTGAAGAATGGCGGTACGATTCAGATTACCGAATCCGATCCGCTTTATCAGATCCTGATCAACAAGGCCGGAACGAACGACTAATGTAGTATAAAGCAGTTAACGTACTCCTAATCCTAGCCCTTCGCGTCCCAAATAGGACGTGGGGGCTTTTTTTTGCGCAAAAAAAGATAACTATTTCTAGTTATCTTTTCTTCTATT
>CAYYBL010000059.1:0-9527 GCA_964470175.1 uncultured Lachnospiraceae bacterium
CCAAATAGCATTGTAGAAAGTGATATTGCTTCGTTAATCCAATGATCCACTTCAGACTTGGCCATAATATTTGCAATTTCATCTAATGGTTTATTTTTTACATCAAAGTCCCCTGGATTGTACGTAAATGTTTTATCTTTCCATTTTTTAACTCTAAGAAATTTATATAAATGTTTTTCAAATTTATGTTCTTTAAACCACCATTGATCATATCTAATATGTTTTCTAAATAATTTAGATACATTTCCAAGTATTATCCTTACCCAAAAATGATACATTATCGTAAATGTGACAACACCTGTCCATTTTACAACTTCAGAATCAGTTCTTCCAGAATAATACATTGTAAAGCATATAGCTGAAGTTATTAAACATATAACAATTACTGAATACATAAATTTTGCTGGTCCACTATTATTTAATTTTATAAACATTTTTTTCTCCTAAAAAATTCTAATTACATTTCAAAACCATTATCTCTTAATTATATCTATGTGTCAATTATGTAAAATTATATATTGATTTTTTGGTTTTTTCCTGCTATAATTAGCAATCGTAACCATGTTGTTTTCTATTTATAGAAAGGAAGATCTTATATGAAACGAGCGCTTATCATTGGAATCATTGCAACCGTAGTCGCAGTCGTATCTGTAATAATTGTGTCTCTCAAAGAAATCGAGGGTCTTCTTGACTTTTCCGTTGATTTGGGAAACTCTGGATACAACTAAAGTATAGTTACCATTAGATCTTCAATTAAAGAAAGCCCCTTTTGCAGTCTGCTGCCAAAAGGGGCTTTCTTTATTAATTAAATGTATTTGACTAAATAATACTTATTTAGCTTTGAATTTTCTTTACATTTCCTAATAAATTCAATTTCAAATCCACATTTTTTATAAAATTCAGTTGCTTGAAATTCATATGTACTTAGATTAATATTTTCAAATCCTTTATCTTCAAAATATTCTTCAACTTTTTTCAACAATTCACTACCAATATCTTGATTTCTATATTCTTCTATAACAATTAACTCTTTAACATGCACTTCTTTATAATATGAAATTCCTGTTATTATCCCTACAAACTTACCTTCACATTTTGCAATAAAAGCAAAAGACTTATACTCACATGTAATCCCATTCTTTAATGCATATTTATCAAATTCTCTGTTTATTATTTTATAATATTCTTCATCCAAATTTTCTACATAATCAATAGTTATCATTTTTTCCTCCAATATCTTTAATTACTTTCCTAATTTTATTTTTCTCAAATATTCTTTTTGACTATCCGTGATTCTATAGCTCTCTATAGCTTTCTGAATAGTTTTGTTGTGTGTCCACTTATCTAATTTTTTTTCATCCAAATATTTTATTGTATCATCCCATCTATACGCAAGTGCAGTTGCATAAAACCATGCAATCATCATTTTAAGATAGTATTCATCAGAATGAACAGTAGCTGGAAGCTCTAAATATTCTTTTTTATAATCGTCCTTTAAGAAATGATTCATAAGCATTCTGATTCCAAATCTACATGTATATAGCTTTGAAGACTTTATCCATTTTTTTATTTTAATTATCAATTTATCTTTATTTTTCATAAATACTTTTGGTGACATAGTATCACAAACTGCCCAATTATCTACATATGGTAAAAAATTTTCAACTTCTTCTATACATCTATCATAATCCTTTATTTCAGAAATGATTAATCCATGTAGCAAATTTTCATCATAGTATTTATGAGGTAATTCTTTTAAAAATATATTAACACTATCATCATCTTTATATTTTTTCGCTAGTTTTCTGATTTCTGGAACTCTGACTCCAATTATTTTTTCTTTATCAACATTTGGTACAATATTTATCTGAAGTGCTTGATATTTTTTATCTTGCAGTTTGAACAATTCTTCTTCTACATTCATATATGTTCCCCCTTAAATATCCATTACATAGCACTATTTTATCACTTTACGTATTTTTATACTAGTATGTTTATTGTATAAAAAAAGCATACCCTGCGAGATACATTGCAGGGTATGCCGGGTCAAGTCAAGACCCTTTTTTTGGAGTTAAGCATCAACTGGTTTCAGGCTTCACCATTCGCCAATTTCTCAGCTTTTTTTATGACCTCGACTGGAAAGTGTCTCTTCTTCCGAGGAGACTTGCTCCCATCTTTCTCACGATATGTCGCTCCCATGTCACTGCTTTCATGTCTTGAATTGAGGCTGGCCGTCACAATCGACGCCAAATTCTTGACATGCTCTTTCTTTACCCTTTTCTGTCTCCGTCTTTCACTCCTTTTCTTTTCCTTAGGAGAGCACTCAAGAGGCACTTCAGGCACTTCAGTGGTACTCAAGAAGGCTTTAATTTCGGCCTCCGCCGCTTTTTCTTCCTTTCTCTTTTCCTTCAGATACTCTTTCCAGAGCTCTTCTTCACTCCGAGCAACTTGAATAATAGGATCCATAAAAAACTCCTTTCAATATGCTGTTATCAACAGGTGTCGATTAATTATACCATTTTTTAGGCATTTAGTCAATTTGTATTATAAAAATATTGAAATATTCACAATTTTTAGACATTAATAAGTTTATCTAAAACATCTAATTCTTGTTTCATTGTATTGTCACCTATTTCATCCTTTTCAGATTTTATATATTCATATAATTTTTCGAATAATTCTTTTGATTCTTCACTTACTTCTAGTTTTACAGATGTTCTTTCATTTTCTCCTAAAATTCTTCTAATTTCATCTTCATCATATAGTGGACAAACAATTCCTGTTTCTTCTGTAGACAATAATTCATCTTTATATTCACTATCATAGCGACATCTTTCATATAAAATCCAATCTTTTAAAATATTTGTATATCTTGTCAAAACTATTCCTTTTCTTATTCCAGTATTATCGTAGTATTCTTCATTCTTATCAAAGTTAACATTTTGTTCATTATTATGCTCTTCCCCATTTCTATCTTTGTAAGAAACCTTTAATGTGATTTTTCCATCATTAGCTTCATTTTTCTTTTTTAGTTTTAAAAGGATTATTCCTCCTTTTACTTCTCCATCATCATTTCTTTTTGATGGAAATAAAGTATTTACATGCATTATATTATCTTTTTTATTATCTTCTACATCTGTTCCATATACGTTTTCCAAAATATAGTCTTCTGAATCAAAATCTAGATTTAAATCAAATACTAATGGTGTAACCATATAATCAAAATCTTCACCCATTTGACTTTTAAATTCTTTCGCATCATGTACTGAATAATAATTTGCTCCAGTAACTGTTCCAATTTCTTCTACAAGCTCTGTATTAAAATCAACTCCAACACCAATAAAACTTGTATAAATATTATTCTTACTACTCTCTTCAACCATGCCCATCAAACTATTTTTATTAGTAGTTCCAATATTTGGCATTGCATCCGTAATCACTATAATTCTATTTTGATACTCATCATTATTTGTATCTAATTCATCAAATATTTCTAGTGCTTTTTGGTATCCATCTTCAAAATTTGTACCTCCTGTTGCTCCAATTTCAGAAATATGTGATTTCAAATCATATACATTTGTTTCTCCAATTTCACTCAAATACTTCACTATATGTCCCTGACTATTAAAAATTACCATTCCAAATCTGTCATCTTTATTTAATTCATCAATCAATATATTTACTGAATCATTTGCAATTTCCATTTTAGATTTATTGTTACCACTAGAAAATCTTTCAAATATATTATTATCATAATAATATGAACTAAATGGTGATTCCATTGAACCTGAATTATCTAATACAACAACTAAATTTAATTTAGGTCTCTTAAAATCTTTTTCTTTAATATTTGAATTAAGTCCAACTGTCATATAATACTCATTTTCACCTGAAATAGGATCTTTTGACACTGCTGTTGAATATGATGGATAAAATAAATCATTACTATCTTTTCCAGAATTTCCTGTATCAAAAGAATAATCATAAAAAAGTCCATTGTATGTAATATCTGTATAAAGTGGAAAATAGTCATTTTTGATATTTTCTCTAAAGTTTTTTATAGTTTTTGCACCACCAGTAGAAAAGCCTAGACTACTATCTAAATTAGATGCAAATGATTTTGCTGAACCAAATGATTTTGCCGAACCTGTTAAATCTGAAGCGCTTTCCATAATAGAAGCTGATGATGTTATTTCGGCAAATGAAAGCCCACCTCCAGTTGCTGATGATGAATTACTAGTTGATGCTCCCCAATTACCCGCATTTGAACTATACTTTGTAGTTTCATATGGATTGTATACCCAACCAGATTCATAAGTATTCTTTTTAAGCATCTTATACAAGATACCTCCAATTATTGTCCAAAGTATTACCAAAGCAATAATTATTTTAAGCTTTTTATTATTCATATAAAATTCTCCTTTTTATTTAATATTCGCAAAAAAAACATCTAAATTCTTTTTTCATAATTTAGATGTTTTGACTTTAATATTTTATTGGAAAAAATTATATTTTTTTATTTTTCTTCTTAATCCTCACCTTTTTATGTACAAAACTATAAATAATTAATATGGTAAATACTATAAAAATAATTATTGTTAATATTGTAATAAATAACTTAGATTCAATGCTTCCTGATGCCCCTGTAATATCTGATGCACTTTCTTTAATTGAATCTGAACTAGTTATTTCACCAAAAGACATACCTTCATTACTAAATTCAGATTTCCAAGAGTCTACAGTGTTTTCTTCACTAGATTTTCCTTCTTTATCTTTTGAAACTGCAATATCACTTACATTTTCATTAGCCTTTTCTATCATATTTTGCTTTAATACTTCTAATATACCAAAAACGATAAAGAAAGATACAACACTTGCAAGAGCTTTTTTAATATCATGAAGTGCTCTATAATACTTCCATTGTACAGTACCTATTGGTATATTAAGAAGCTGAGATATTCTATCGAATGTAAAATCAGATATGATTCTAAGTGAAACAATTTCTCTATCTATAGGATCTAATTTTTCTAGCAATTTATGAAAAGATGTCATATCAATATAATCTTCTATTTCATTGTTTTCAGCTTCAATGGTATACATGTCATCTATATCAATATTTACCTTTTGACTTCTAAGAAATTGCATAACCTCATTTTTGGTAACAATATAAAGCCAACTTGATTCCCCTTTGCTTGGCAGAAGATTTTTGTCCATCTTCATTAGCTTGGTAAAAACATTATGTACGATATCTTCACTGTTTTCCTTATTTTTTAAAATTGAATAAGCAATACCATAAATCATACTATAATAGTTTTTATACAAAAGCTCAATACCGCTTTCATCACCATTTCTCATTTTTTGAAAAATTATTTTCAATTCATTCTTTTCTACATTTCCCATAGAGATTATCCTCTATTCTTTTATTTATCAAAATTTATTTTTTTATCTATTATATACTGAGGTCTTTGTTTTGACTCATCATATATTCTTTCAACGTATTCAAGAATCACCCACAATGAAAGGAGTTGTACTCCACTTAAAAATGTGATTGTGCAAATTATAGATGTCCATCCTGGCACAAGACTATTAAGTTTGAATGCATAAGATACAAGAGAATATATAAGTATTATTCCAGAAATAACTATTGTAGTTACAGCTGTCTTACCCACAATCTCTGCAGGTTTTTTTGAAAATCCAAAAATTCCATCTTTCGCAAGTTTAAGCATTTTCTTTAATGGATACTTTGTTTTTCCCGCATATCTTTCATGTCTTTCATATTCATACTCATATTGTTTATATCCTACCCAACTGAAAAGGCCTCTCAAAAACTTATTGTGCTCTGGCATTTCATTAATCGCATCTACTACTCGTCTATCAACAAGTCTAAAATCACCAGTATCACTTGGAATTTCATAATCAGAAAGTGCATTCAAAGTCTTATAAAACATCTTTGCAGTGAGAAGTTTAAAAAATGATTCTCCTTCTCTTTTCTTTCTTTTACCATATATTACATCATTTCCCTCTTCCCATAGTTTAACCATTTCAGGTATAACTTCTGGTGGATCTTGAAGATCAGCATCAATAATGACTACTACATCACCACTCACATTCTTAAGTCCTGCAGTAACGGCAGCCTGATGTCCAAAATTTCTAGAAAATGATATTACTTTTACTTTATCATCTTTTTCTGCAATTTCTTTTAAAATATCTAAAGTTTTATCCTTACTACCATCATCTATAAAAATCAATTCATATGTATAATTCTCAAGTTTAGAAAGGCTATCTTTTAATCTTTTATAGCACTCATCCACAACTTTTTCTTCATAATACATTGGTACAACAATTGATATTTTTTTCATAATTTCCTCAAATTAACTAAAATTCACAATTTTTTGGTGTTCTTGGGAATGGGATAACATCACGAATGTTTTGCATACCTGTGATATACATCATAAGTCTTTCAAATCCAAGTCCAAAACCACTATGTGGTACACTTCCATATTTTCTAAGATCCATATACCACCAATAGTCTTTTTCATCCATATTCAAATCTTTTATTTTCTTTTTAAGTTTTTCATAATCATCTTCTCTTTGGCTTCCACCAATTATCTCACCAATACCTGGAGCTAAAAGATCAGAAGCAGCAACAGTCTTTCCATCTGGATTTTGCTTCATATAAAATGCTTTTATTTCAGCTGGATAATCTGTAACAAATACTGGTTTTCCAAATATTACTTCACTTAAGTATCTTTCATGTTCTGTCTGAAGATCAGTTCCCCATGATACTTTATATTCAAATTTATCATTATTTTTTTCAAGCTCTTTTATTGCATCTGTATAAGTAATTCTTCCAAAATCTGAAGTAATCACATTATCAAGTTTTTTCAAAAGTCCCTTTTCTACGAAACTATCGAAGAAAGCCATTTCTTCAGGACAATTGTCAATTACATACTTTATAACATATTTAAGCATTGCCTCTGCACAATCCATATCATCTTTAAGATCTGCAAAACTAAGTTCTGGCTCTATCATCCAAAACTCTGCTGCATGCTTTACAGTATTTGAATTTTCTGCTCTAAATGTAGGTCCAAATGTATATACATTTTTGAATGCACATGCATATGTTTCAACATTTAATTGACCACTAACAGTAAGATGACCAGATTTTCCAAAGAAGTCTTTTGAATAATCAACTTCGCCTTCATCAGTTTTAGGTACATTGTTTAAGTCAAGTGTAGAAACTTGAAACATTTCTCCTGCACCTTCTGCATCACTACTTGTAATTATTGGTGTATGTACATATACGAAGTTGTTTTCTTGAAAGAATCTGTGTATCGCATATGCAAGAACAGAACGTGCTCTAAAAACTGCGTTAAAAGTATTTGTTCTAGGGCGAAGATGTTGAATAGTTCTTAAATACTCCATCGTATGTCTTTTCTTTTGAAGTGGATAACTTGGATCTGACATAGCAATAAGTTTTATAGATTTTGCCTTTATTTCAAAAGGTTGCTTAGATTCTGGTGTTTCTACAAGTTTTCCTACTACAGTAATAGAAGTACTTAGTGTATATTTACAAATTTCATCAAAATTCTTCAAACTATCATCAAAAACAACTTGAACATTTTTAAAGAATGATCCATCATTTAGTTCTATAAAACCAAATGTTTTTGAATCTCTCATAGTTTTTATCCATCCAGAAATTTCGACTTCTTTTCCAGAATAATCCTTTGTACTTTTAAATAATTTTCTAACATCAACCTTCATTTAAATTCTTCCTTCAATAAAATTTAAGTTTTTGGCATTACTTATAAACCTTACAATATTTGTCACATTATATAATTAAAGCTTTATTTTTTCAACCTTTCATATAAAACTCTAGCCATCTGTACTCCATTTGCTGAAGCCATAAGAAGTCCTCTTGTAAGGCCTCCTCCATCACCTATGCAATAAAGTCCCTTGACAGAAGTTTCAAAATTATTATCTATAACAATTTCATTTGAATAAAACTTAATTTCACACGCATAAAGCAAGTTGTCTGGATTTGCAAATCCAGGTATAACTTTATCCATAGCCTTAATAAATTCTAATATATCTACCATTGTACGATATCCTATTGCATAAGTAATATCTCCTGCAACAGCTGTCTTAAGAGTAGGTACTACTGAATTATTTTTTAATTCTTCATCCCATGTACGTTTGCCTTTTAATATATCTCCTAATCTCTGCACAAGAATATTTCCTTTTCCAAGTTGGTTTGCATTTTCTGCAATATTTATACCATACTTTATAGGCTCTCTGAATGGCTCATTAAAGTGATGAGATGCAAGAATAGCCAAATTTGTATTTGTGCTTTTTCTATCTTTGTATGCATGTCCATTTACAAGAGTAAGATTATTATCATATACTTCATTTGCAACAAATCCACTTGGGTTTTGACAAAACGTCCTAACTTTATCATTATATGGTGGTAGATATCCAATAAACTTACCTTCATACAAGTATTTATTAACATCTGTCATTACTTCATCTGGAAGTTCGTATCTCACTCCTACATCAACTACACCTGCTCTATTATCTATATCATGTTTTTCACACATAGAAGCAAGCCACTCTGCACCTTTTCTACCAATTCCAATTACTACATTTTCAGAATAATAATTTTCTTCTTTTTTCTTGGTAGTAGAATCTTCAGTAATCACACCTTTAACTTTTCCATCTTCTATAATAAGATCTTTTACATTTGTTTCAAACATTATTTCTACATTATTTGCAAGTATATAGTCCTGAATTTTCTTATACAACTCATGACTTTTTTCTGTACCAAGATGTCTTATAGGGCAATTTGCAAGTATTATATCATTTGCCTTAGCTCTATCTGATATTTCTTTTATTTTATCTAAGTGATCCAATCCTTCTATCTTGGTATCTGCTCCAAATTTTAAGTAAATATCATCTGCATAAAACATAAGCTCTTTTGTCTTTTCTACCCCAAGATATTTATCTAGGTCTCCACCAACTTCAATCGTATCACTATCTTTATTTGGAAGAGTGAGCTTTCCATCAGAAAATGCTCCTGCACCTGAAAATCCACTAGTAATATTGCAATATGGCTTACACTTTACACATTTTCCTGTTTTTTCTATAGGACACACTCTTTTATCTACGCTTTTTCCTTGATCTATAAGTAGGATCTTTTTGGTTTTATTTAATCCAAGTTCAATCATCTCATATGCCGTAAACACTCCACTCGGTCCTGCTCCTATTATAATATAATCATAATTATTCATATTCTTCACTCCTCACTTAAAATTGTCCCTGTCTATTATACTACGATTCTTTTGATAATAAAAGAAAAAAATGTAAATAAAAGAAAATAGCAATTAACTATTGCTTTTCTAAAAAAATTATGTTATATTATTAAATGTTCTAATTAAGAGGGCAACATATATCGAGGTGTGGCTCAGTTGGTAGAGCGCGTGGTTTGGGACCATGAGGTCGCAGGTTCGATCCCTGTCACCTCGACCAAA
>CAYYBL010000060.1:0-8784 GCA_964470175.1 uncultured Lachnospiraceae bacterium
TTTTCATCCAATCTATCTTCATATGATCCAGTAATAATAAAAGAAGTAATTGGTATTTTTCTTTCTTCTGTAACAGGAACAGCTAGTGCAAAAAAAGTATGATTTCCATCATCATCTGTTAATACAACACTTCTTTCTGGTAGATTAATTTTGCCATCTACGTAGTCTTTAACTTCTTGCCAACTAGGAAAATAATAATTATTATCAATTAAAAAATCCATTTGTTCTGCAAATTTTTCTACCATTATAAGGTTATTATTTGGTACTTTTCCAGCATAATTTGGATCATCCTTTGAATAAAAAAAGTGGTACATTAATACTGGAAGTCCGATTTTTAAGTTCATCTCTTACTTCTATATGTTGAATAACTTCTGCTTTATTTCCTGCACTATCAGAAATTGAATATTTTATCTCATAGTTTCCAGGTACATTAACATCTAAATTTCCTTCTCTAACTATTTTATCTGATATATCTCCATCCACATCATCTGTTGCATTAACACCATAGCTGAATTCACTTCCCTTTGCCAAAACAACACTTTCTCTATCCAGATTAATTACAGGTGAAACCAAATCTTCAGCTTTAACGTATACATCTACTTCATTATGTTTATTTTTATATATAACAACTAACAATAGTATGATTAAAACAATTGGAATAATAAGTTTTAATAATTTCATAATATTCTCCTAATAAAATCTAATAATTTACTCGTTTATTATATTATTATATAAATTATATTTTGACTATAAAAAAAGGACATAATGACATGCCCTTTTCTATATTTATCTAATAAATTATATATCCTTATATTTGTTAACTTTCATCCATCCAACAGCTCCGATTAAAACAGTTCCAACAATTAGAATAACTATAAAAGCTTCTTTTCCTGTATTTGGAAGTATTGTTGGTGCAATTGTGTTATCTTTTGCCACTACATTTGTGGTAGTATTCTTTGCACTTGTATTAGCTGTTGTATTAACTGTAGTATTTTTCTTTTCTTCTCCTGTAGATGTTCCCCAATCGCTCCATTTAAAATCAGACTTTCCATAGAAAAATAATGAATATTTGCCATCAGTAAATGTTTTAGCAGTTGCAAGAGTTACAGCTTCAGTTGGAAAATATTTTCTATTTTCATCATCTGGCTTTACATACAAATAATAATAAGCATTATCTTCAAAGCCCTTAATACTTAGTACACTATTACCCTTTGTACTTCCTCCTCCAGCATTATATTCAATAGCAAATGAATCATCTTTATCTGCCATAACTGTCTGATTAAAAATTGAAGACCCTGTTTTTGCATAATTTAATAATTTTTCAAATCCAGTTTTATCTTTATCCTTAATTTTTTGTAAGATAGAAGTGTCTGTAACTTTTCCAATTTTTATTTGTAATTTTCTATTATTTCCTTGGTAATGAGTAAATGTTGTGATAATTTGATCTGATGACTCTGTTACAAATGTAGCACTAAATGCATCACTATAATTTGGCTCACTAAATCTTGTAAGTTTTTTTCCATAATCTACAATTTTTCCATCTGACAAACGCATCTCAAATACACTAGCATAAATATCTTGATTCAATTCTACAGCATTTCTTAACCAATCATCATTCAATACATGAAATGACTTTGTATTTTCATCATAAGATAGTGTTGTGCGTCCCTCAGCAGATTTTCCATCAACATCAGGTTTAATTGCATTATTTGTCAAATATAGATAATAAAAGCTATCCTTGTTTTTAGTAACTCCAGATATTTCAAGTTCTGCACCAGATACTCCCTCTTTTTTTAATTCATATTTTGCATTAGAAAAATCCGTCCATCCTTCATCACTTGGTTTTTCTTCTTGATCTTTTATCTCAGATGAATAAATACCACAATCATAATAAGTATCTGTACCATTCGTTAATTTTGCCCAAATCACATAATATGCCGTTCCAGTAAAATCTTTAAAATCTACTTCTATTTTATTTGAAGTAGTGGTTTCAGACACTTCTGTCCATGAACTTGTAAAATCTGGTATTTCATTAAGTATCTCTGATTGATCATTTAAACCAGTAATCTTATCAAATTTTTCTTTGTTCATATCAACTTTTTGATATGAAAGATTGTATCCTACTGCTTCAGATGAAATGGTTATAGTACCACTTCCTTTATTATCCGTTATAGTCATCGAACTCGAAAAATCAATATAATTTTTCGGATCAATTTCTCCACTATATGCATGAGATGTGACTGCACTCATCAAAATAATTAAACACAATATTATACCTATTGCAGAAATAATTCTATTTTTCATTTGTTTATCTCCTTACGGAATAATGCTATCATATACGCTTAATTACATCAATAAGAATACTAAATTGTTACTAAAAAGAAAACTAATCTATACATTCTTTTGATGTACATCAATTTGATTATATGGTACTTCAATTTTATGCCTTGCCATCACATTCAAAATGATTTTTAAAGAATCTCTATTTACTTGTAATTTATTCTGAGGATTACAAGTAACTTCAATTAGATATTTTATGCATGAATCAGCAAGTTCATTTACTCCTTTATAAGTACATGCCGAAACATTTTCCAATTTATTAATTTCACATACCATATCATCCATTGCACTTTCTGCAAGATTCACTGGTACTTCATATGGCATTGGAACATTTATATATATAAGGTTTGAAACTATGTCCACTTCTTCAATTTTTCTATTTGCAATAGATTTTATATAACCAGTTTTTAATTCTTGTATTTTTGTGGTTTTAAGCCCAATAACTACAACTTTTCCTTCTATTCCATTATATCTTATAATATCTCCAACAGAAAAATAATTATCGCTAAGTATACTTGTTCCTCTAATGATATCTTTTAACCAATCCTGTATTGCAAGACCAATTACAGCCCCCATAATTCCAACACCAGCTAAAAGTGAACTAACATTTATTCCATTTATTTGTAAAATAAGTAATACTGTAATTACTATAAATACATATAACAAAACATTTTTAATAAGTCTAATATATGTCTTAACTTTCTTATTTGCTCTTGAATCAGTATTACTTCTCTCTCCTTTACTTATAAAAAAGACAATTACTTTATACAAAATAATACTTATAATTATTAAAACTATAGAACCAATAAGATTTCCATATGAAATATTTTTTAAATTTTCTTCTATACTCTCCATATCCATACCTTTTATTCCCATTCACAAGTTGCAGGTGGCTTGCTTGTAACATCATAAAGTACAAATTCTATCTTATCACTAAATTTTTCTTTTATAATGTCTAAAATATCTTGTATATTTCTTTTTTCTACTTCACTTCCGACAATTGCAGGCCTTCCTGTCATAAAATCATTTGTAACAAATGTTCTTATTGCTACTGAATACTTCTTTGTAATACCTATTGGAATAAGAACAGCAAATGTTTGATTTGCTTTACTATTTTTTAAATTTGATGTAACTATACTATCTATTTCACGAATCAAATCAACACTTTCATCATTTATATTCATATCAAAACATTTTATAGGCTCAGATAATTCTTTTTCATTCAATATATATGCCACTCTATTTACTGTATGAATTTTATCTGTAATTTCCTTAGCCTTTTTTGATACCAACTCCCAATCAAAGTCCAATCCTTTTCCATACATTACAGATAGATTTTTATAGCTTCTACAATCGCCTTGTACACCAACAGATCTTAAAGGTAAAATTTGACCATTGTAATCACCTTCATTTAATATATCTTTCATTAAATCAGTATCAGACTTTTCTATAGAATTCTCATGTGATCTATCGTGACCGATTACTCTAATTGAAAGTCCTGGACCAGGAAATGGCTGTCTATATGCAATCTCATCATCTAATCCAAGTTTTTTTGCAACTTTTCTAACCTCATCTTTATGCCAATCGCTATTAGTTTCAATTATTAATCCCTTTTCTCTAGCATCTCTCACAGCTTTTACATCATTATGATGAGTCTTTATTTTATGTGCAAATCCACTAACATCTGGATTTCCACTTTCTATTAAGTCAGGTCTTAATGTACCCTGAGCAATAAATGTTTCATCTGGATTTAGTCCAAGTCTTTTTATTACATTGTTAACAACTTTTAAGAAAATGTCTCCAACAATTGCTCTTTTTTCTTCTGGCTCAATCGTATTTACAACTGGCCCCATTTTTTTACCATCTATCTCAACTTCTGTATTAAAGAAATATTCTTTTGCATTTTCTCTTATCAAATTCTTTAAACCTAATTTTTTCAAGTTTTCGCATATAATATCACTTTCATTTTTCCTCATAAAACCAGAATCAATATGTATAGCATATACTTGCTCTGGTTTTAAAGATTTTATCAAAAGAGCACATGTAACTGCCGAATCAACGCCACCACTAACCAAGCAAATAACATTTTTATCCTTAACTCTTTCTTTAATCATCTTTACAGATGTCTCTATTCTATCATCAAGTGCATAAACTTCCTTATACATAACAATCTTTCTAAGGAAATTGTCGAACATTTTCATACCATTTTCTGTAAGATCAACTTCTGGATGGAACTGAAATCCATAAAGTTTCTTTGCATCATTACTTATACCAGCTATAGCTCCATTTGACTTGGCAATTATTTTAAAATCTTTTGGAACAACTTTTACAGTATCTCCATGACTCATGAGTACTTTTTGATTTTTTTCTAAACCCTCAAATATAGGCGAACTAACATCTATTTCTACATCATTTTGCCCATATTCCTTTACAACATTACTATCTACAGTTCCTCCAAAATAATCAGACATAAGTTGCATACCATAACATATGCCTAATACAGGCTTTCCTAAATCAAAAATTTTATAATCAAACAATAATCTTTCGTTTTGACCAATACTATTTGGTCCGCCAGATAATATGATAGCTTGATAGCTATCTAAACGTTCAGCCTTAACATTTATAGGAAAAATATCAGACTTTACTCCAAGTTCTCTAATTCTTCTATCAATAACTTTCGTATATTGACCTCCGCAATCTAAAATAGCAAGTTGTTCCATATAAGTACTCCTTTCTTACTTATTCAACCTCAAAATATCATATTTAATAAAAAAAGTAAAGGCATGTAAATGCCTTTACTAAAGTATATCATATATATAAATTACATTATTCTGTGACTGTTTCTTCAGTAGTTTCCTCAGCACCTTCTTCTGGGCTTTCTTCTGAACCTTCTTCAACTTCTTCAATACCTTCAGCATCCGGATTATAATAGCCTTCAACCGCATCCTCTACAGTATAACTTGACTCTTGATCTTCCGTGTCATACAAAACAACATCATCATCATCTTCAATATTTAACTGCTGAGCATCACTACCTGTTGAACTAACACCTGTTGTTGTTTCAACTTTTTTTCCATTCTTAAATACAAAGAAACATGCTGCTCCAATCACAACTAATACTATAACTATAACTAACAATCCCATCAAAGTAAAACCTTTTTCATTTCTCATTTGTATAATCCTCCTAATCAAACTTAACTACATGTATAAATTTTAACCATAATATATTTTTTTTTCAAGTATTTTTTTATATTTTTTTTATTACAAAAAAATTGTGTTATATTGACTAATAACTCATATAGAATTATCATTTGAATTTTCAACATTTACAGTATTTACAACTTCTTCTTTTTCTTTTAAATCTGTACTATTAGCCGCAAAATAAATTGATATTGCAGAAATAATAACTAATACTGCTATTATTATTATCAAACCTAAAATGCTTATTCCATCTTCTTTATCCATATAGTATCCTCCACACTATGCTCTTGGATGTGAATTTTTGTATACATCCTTCAATGAATCATTTTGAAATTGCATATATATCTGTGTAGAAGATATATCAGAATGACCTAGCATAATTTGAATTGCTTTCAAATCAGCTCCATTTTGTAAAAGATGTGTAGCAAAAGAATGTCTTAATACATGTGGGGTTATATCTTTTTCTATGTGAGCTTGATCTTTATAATATTTAATAATTTTCCAAAATCCTTGTCTTGTAAGTCTTTTTCCATTGATGTTTACAAATAAAGCTTTATCATCTTCATTTTTTATAAGAATTGGTCTTGCTTTTTCTATGTAATCCTTAAGAGCCTTTAGAGAAATATTTCCAAGTGGAATATTTCTAGCTTTAAACCCAGACCTACAAATAACATAACTCTCTTTTAAGTTTACATCATCTATATTTAATCCAATTATTTCACTTACTCTCATTCCTGTAGCATATGCAAATTCAAGCATAGCTTTATCTCTTATTCCTTTTAAATCAACAGCCTTTGGTTGATCTAATAATAATTCTACTTCATCTGTAGTAAGTACACTTGGAGCTTTCTTTTCTACTTTTGGAGATTTAATGGTAGCCGTTGGGTCCACCTTAGCTTTTTTTGTTTTCAATAAAAATTGGTAAAATGCTCTTATCGTTGCTAAATTTCTTGATATTGTTGATGGTTTTTTATTTAATCCTCTTAAATAATCAAAAAAACTATTTATGTCGCGTTCTTCAACCTCTAAATAATCTTTTCCATTTTCATCTAAATATTCTTTAAACTGCAATATATCTCTTCTGTATGATTGTAATGTGTTTTGTGATAATTTTTTATCATCAACAAGAAATTCTAAAAAAAGCTTTATTTGTTTTTCCATTTTTCAATATCTCCTAATTTCGTTTACAATTTATATTTACATAAATAGTTATATCAAAAAAATTATTGTTTGTAAAGTTTTTTGCACATATTATTACAATAAAATTTTAACTATTATTAATTTTAAGAGCAAATCTATAAGCCGGGTTCTGTTTAAAATAGCCATTTATCTAGGATATATATTGCTATATACCTCAAGCCACTCATGTGCTAATAGAAATAGACGAGCAGTCTTAATATTTCTCATACACAAGGTGTTGCTCCAGATAGGGTTTACACAAACAAAAGATATCACTATCTTTCTGGTGAGCTCTTACCTCCCCTTTTCACCCTTACTATGTAATACATAGCGGTTATTTTCTGTTGCACTTTCCCTAAGGTCACCCTCGCTTGACGTTATCAAGTATCATCGCTCTATGGAGCCCGGACTTTCCTCTCGCATGCACTTTCGCACATTGCCAGCGACTATTCAATTTACTCTTACATTATTTATCCATGCATTTTTTCTTTTATGTATAATTCTTCTTCCTCTTTATCAAGTCTTACAAATAATGGTTTTCCTTTTTCTATAACTTTTGTATCTTTTTTTATAACATCAAAATCTCTTAAGTTGTCCCAATTAGCATCTTTTTCATCGATACCTAATTGATTTTTTATCTCCTTTGATGAGTTTACAAGGAATGGTGTTATTAAAATAGATATTTTTCTAAGTGATTCAGCTAAATTAAACATTACTGCTTTTAGAGGTTCTTTATTTTCTTCTTTTGCAAGTATCCATGGAGTTGTTTCATCTATATATTTATTTGCTCTTGAAATATATTTCCACACCTCTTGAATAGCTTCACTTACATGGTACTCATCCATTTTGTCTTCTACTTGTTTGATCTGTTCTAATCCAAATTTTTGAAAATCATCATCAAAATCTGTATGTTCTTTAATATCAGTAGGAATAACTCCATTAAAATATTTGTTCATCATTCCTATAACTCTATTTAGTAAGTTACCCAAATCATTTGCAAGGTCCGTATTATATCTTTCAACAAAATCCTCTGGTGTAAATAATGAATCTTGCGTAAAACTCATAACTCTAAGTAGATAATATTTTGTTGCATCTAGTCCATATCTTGAAATTAAATCTTCTGGATAAATAACATTTCCTACAGACTTTGACATTTTTCCATCTTTCATTACAATCCAACTATGTGCATAAAGTTTTTTTGGAAGCTCTATTCCAAGTGCATGTATAAATATAGGCCAATAAATTCCATGAAATCTTATTATTTCTTTTCCAACCACATGTAAATCACATGGCCAATATTTCTTAAATAATGAATCATCATCTGAATCATATCCTAGCGCTGTAATATAATTTGTAAGGGCATCAAGCCATACATAAACAACATGCTTTGGATCATTTGGAAGTGGAATTCCCCAATCAAAAGAACTTCTACTAATACACAAATCTTCAAGACCTGGATCTATAAAATTTTTGAATATCTCATTCTTTCTGGATTCTGGTACTATAAAATCTGGATTTTCTTTATAAAATTCTTTAAGCCATGGCTCATATTTTTTCATATTGAAAAAATACGCCTCTTCATCCATCTTTCTAACTTTTTTACCACAGTCAGGGCATCTTCCATCCACTAATTGTGTTTCAGTGAAATAGTTTTCACATGACATACAATACCAATCTGAATATGATCCCTTATATATGTCTCCTTGATCTAAAAACTTTTGCACTATTTTTGTAACTACATCAGTATGTCTTTTATCAGTTGTTCTAATAAAATCGTCATATTCAATATCCATTAATTTCCATAATTCTTTAGCTTTCTCAGCCATACCATCAACATATTCTTGAGGAGACATGCCTGCTTCTTCAGCCTTCGTTTGTATTTTTTGACCATGCTCATCAACACCTGTAAGCATATATGCATCATATCCTCTTGCAACTTTGTACCTTTTAATACAATCCGTAAGTGTCTCACAATAAGCTGTGCCTATGTGAAATCTGCCACTTGGATAGTATATAGGTGTCGTAATGTCCCCAACTTTTTTTCTTTTAAAGAACCAATATTTT
>CAYYBL010000060.1:8794-9211 GCA_964470175.1 uncultured Lachnospiraceae bacterium
CCTCCTTATTTTAAAATTTTTATATTTTATTAATAAAATATTTAACTTCAATAATTTTTTCGCATTCAATATTTTTTGGTTCATTCGTAATAATTCCATATTTTTTGTTTTTATATTTATATAATATATTTTTTAAGATTTCTTCCTTTAATTCCCCATCATCAAATCTCTTAAAAAACTTAAGATCATTTATAAAAAATTTTTCTTTATCATGTGATACAATTGCTATTCCTTCCAAATCAAGATCAACTTCTATAAACAAAAAATCATGTTTAATCTTATTTTTTGTACCAACGTAATTTTTAAACGCTTTTCTAAATCCATCAGCATTTTCACCATTTGAAAGATAAATATCTTCAAATTTATCAGCAAATAATTCCATATCAACGGTTTTATTTATACTAATTTCATGGAATT
>CAYYBL010000061.1:0-8861 GCA_964470175.1 uncultured Lachnospiraceae bacterium
AGGAAGTGCATATGGTGCAGGAAATGGTGCTGATGCTACAGTTGCTAATAATTCATATATTTATGCTGAAGGTACAACAAGCATTACTAAAAATTTATTTGGTGGAGGAAATGCTTCAACTACTGGAGGGTATACAGAAGCAATGCTATCTGATACGCGTACAAATCAAGCTCTTCAAGCAGAAATTCTTGGACAATATAAAAATACTCTTACAAATTCATGGTCTATAGTAGATATATCTGGTGCTACAATTGGAGGAAATGTATATGGTGGTGCTAACTCATCAGTAATACAAGGAAATGCAATTGTTAATATAGGAAATTCAGCTATATCAGAATTCTATGGAAATCCTGTAGTAGATTATATATGTGCAGATATAGATAATAATACAAAGACTATAACTATTACAAACCCTAATAAAAAAACAACATACACCAAGGGAAATATAAATATAGGTGGCACTGTGTTTGGTGGTGGTGAGCAAATGGTTGAAGGTAAAGACTACGACTTTGATTCTATTAGTGTTGTGGGTGTAATAGATATTAATATTGATGGAAATAATTATTCTGGAAATGAAAATCTAACAATAGGGGGGAGCATATTTGGATCTGGAAATGCTTCCAGTGCTAGTAAAAATGGAAAGATTACTATAAAAAATTTCGGAACAGAGTCTGAAATAAAAAGAATAATTTCAATACAAAGAGCAACAGAAGTTGTGATTGACAATTCTCAAATAAATATGCATGGTATTGTAGATAGTACAAATAAATATGGTAATGAAAAGTATACATTTAATATAGTAGACCTTTTAAAACTTAAAAATGATTCGGTTTTGTATCTAGAAAGAGGAGCAAATCGTTTATCTGGATATGAAAGCGCTTATGATGATAATGGAGTTGAGAAATACAATACTGTAACTATAAAGAATGATATCTATGATGAACACAACGATAAGATTTATACTATAGATGGAAATAAATTTTTGGATGCTGATGGACACATACTTGCATATTTAGGTGAAAATAATAAATATTTTTCTAATGAAGCACTTACAAATGAAATTGATAGAAATACAAAAGAAACAATCGATGAGCTTACATCACAAGCCAAAGAAAAAGTTACAGTAAGTATGTCATCAGATACAGATAATAGAATATATATGTATAGTGGTGTAAATTTACATTTGGCTACTACAGAAGATGAGCTTACAACACACCCAGGTACAGTAAAAGGAATGACATTTTTTGGTATATACATGCAAGATGGAAGTGATTTGTTTACAGGAATGTATTCAAAGGATCATGTACTTGGAAGTGATACATCATATAATGATAGAGATTTTCTAAGTTCATATGTGCAAGGTATACATTATCATGAAAATCAAGAGCTTGGCATAGCAGAACATGACATAATGAAAGATGGCTTTTATACAAATTATGAAAATATTAATCCTGATTATGAAACATATAAGGATATGTCTGAAGATACAAATAGCGTTACAACTACTTATGCTAGTGTAATTACTCCTACTCCACCAAATGCAGCACATTATAAATGGTATGCAAAGCCAGGAAGTAATGTTCATAATTTTGAATTTACACTTAGTGCTTCAAAGTTTTCTACATTTGGTACAAAGAATGTTGAGCTTGATTTCGGTGATACAACATGTCCAAACGCTAAAATAACAATTACAAAACAAATGGGTAGTTATTTGAATAAGTATTATCTTATTGATAAATCTCAAATACCTAATGTTGCAGCTACAGATGAGGATGCTTTGAAATATTTTGCACTTGAAATGAAAACAGGAAATAATGGTTGGAAACTAAATGGAAGTACAGATTTCTCTTACAATCCAGATGCTGTATTAGAAGAAGAGAAAGCAACAAGAGATGGAACTGAAGTGTATGAAATAGAAAATTCAAATGTTGTGCCAAAATTTGCATTTTATTTGTATCATTCGAATAATATAGATGAAGAAATAGATCTTGGTACTTATACAATTACTATGGATATGGAGTATCCATTGGATGCAGTAGGTAATATTGGTGAAGCTACTCTTATTTTTAAAATCAACTTAGATACGAGGAATTTTAGTGATGATACTGGATATGATGCCGCTATTACTCCAGGTGAGCAGTTTGATATATTTGCGAACACAGATACAAAGATTACTCACAAAAGTAGTTTTTCGACATATTTTTCATTAGCACAAAGTGATTTTATGGATACAGTGGTTACAAAGGAAAAAAATAATAATCCTACAGGTGAAGATGATGAATATGTATACACATATGTTAGAGACTATTTTATAGATAATGATGATTTACATAGAGTAATTGCAACAAGGGATTATCCTTTCCCAGAAGATACAGGTATTACTCTTATAGATAGATCTATTGCTGATGAGCCAAAGTATTATTATTACAATGTTACGGCTCAGGATGCTCTAATGAAGACAGAATATAGATTTTCGGATTTTTATGCGATGGGTAGTACAGATGTAAACAACAAATATGATGAGCCAGCAATGCAAGATATATATTATGATGAAGTTAATGATTATGAATATGAAAAATTTATACTTATATTCAATTTCCAAAATAGCAAATTTAGGAACCTAGATGATGCAAGGGCTTTTGAAACTATAATTGAAAGACAGCCAATTACAATAGAACTGAGAGGAACATTAAATGGAGTAGAAGTGCCTGTTGTTAAGGTACTTGATAAAAAAAGAGAAGATGATATGTACTTTAGTATATACAAAACAAAGACAAATATTGATATTGAAGGAGAATTGGATAAAGAAAAGATATACCTTGGAAATAGGGCTATTCTTTCTGCTACTACAGAGTATCAATTAGCTACTACTCCACAAGGAGATGTTATATTTGATACACAATATTTTGATAAAAAGCTTGGTACTGTTATAAAACTTTATAAAAAAGGAGTAAATAATGGACCAGATGAATTAATGCAAGGATCTGATATACTTGGTTTGTACTATTCACTTGGTACTAAAGATTATTATCCTAGAACAGATGGTACAACAAGAATAAAAATGGCAGAAAAGGTGTCAAATGTTACATCGCAAATTAGTGTACATACTGAAAATGCTTCACTGCAATCAGGAGAGTATTATTTCGTACTTCAGAGTTTTGGATCTCCTGATGGTATATATTTTGGTACAGATATATCAGCAACTTCTAGAAATATTGAATTTGAACTAATAAATGATATATATGGATTGGATGTAACTATACCTGATAATGAGGCGATAGTAGATTATAATACTGGTTTTGTGCTTACTGATGAAGGAAGGACTTCTACAGATGATCGTTCACTTGATGTTGATATCACATATGCATCAGGATTGGAAGCACCATTCCTAGGTGTATCACTATACAGAAGAACATATAATAATATATTTGATACAGATTATGTAAAAGTTGATTTGGCAGATTATGTTGAATTATGTACAGTGGATGATGTTACTGGAGAGGAAACTACAGAAAGTCTTGAACCAGTTATAATTTCAAATTTTGAGGAAACTGAGTATCTGAATACATACGAATACAAAGCACTTGATGTGGATGAGATTTTAGATTTAGTCGATGTGGTTACAGATAATATTGATATATTGCAAAAATTCAAATTTAAAAATCCAGGCAATGGAAGTCTTGTTACAGGTACATATAAGCTTGTGTATACTTTATATGATAGAAATACGGTGCAAAAACCTGTACTTCAAACCGATGGAACCTATGTAAGTGTATCTGTTTTAGAGTATGAGCCTATAGGAAGTCACTTTACGTATATTATAATAAAATAATGTGGACTTAATTTTTTACTTAATATATAATCTTATGGAAGGGGAATATTATGGAAGAAGAAATTGAATTTGAAAAACTTAGCAATGAAGATTTACTTGAGTTATACAAACAAGTAAATGATTACATTGTATTTTTAGAAAAAGATAAAAAAGAGAAGGGTTCTAAATAAGATGAATAAGATATTAGAAGAATTTGAAACTTATATTTCTACAAATAAAGATATACTTAGTGCTTTGCCTACAAAGACAAGCAAGAATGTTGAAACATATCTTGAGAAGTTAGATGAAATGATTGTCGCTGCAAATAAAATAAAGGATATAGTATGGGATACTATTAAAAAAAGATATCAAAAACTTACAGATTTAGAAGAAGGAAGCGAGATAGAAGCACTTAAGAAACAAATTGAAGGTTTGAAGGATGTAAGCTTATTAAATGAATTAAGTACAGCATATGAAAAGTTTGGATTTGATAGGATAAATCATAATTTAAGCTTATTTTATGAAGCAGATTTGACTCTTTTAAATGAAAATATAAAAAGTTTTTTAGATAAATTCAGTGTACTTGGTATAACCCTCCTTCCAGAAGATTTTGGGTATAGCAACTTCGTTAATCAATATATGACTTTATTTTTAGAAGAATATAGTGCTAATAATCTTAAATCAGAAAGATTAAAGAAGAAATTTGAGGAAATATATTGGAAATGTCCAGATATTGTTACTCATATAGAAATGAATTTAAGATATCTGTATAATTTTCATGAAAAAGAGATAGAAACATATCTTGATGAAAAAAATGGAAATTTTATGGTAGATAATTCATTAAACAAAGTGAATCTTGTAAAGAAAAACTTTGATTTGAACGCAGAGCTTATAAAGGCAAGAAATATAGATCCTAAAAATGTATTGCAGAAATTTATAGATGGCAAGTGGAAAATAAAAGATTATAATAAGAAAAGTATGAAGGTACTATATGATAAGCTTTATAATGGAGACTACGACAGTTTATCTGAAGCAGAGCAAATAGAGGTAAATAAAAACTTTAGAAGTCTTTATTACACACTAAAGGAATTCGAAGCATATAATAGATATAAATACATCATAAAGGAATTAAAAGACAGGGCTAGTAACAAGGATTCATATAAGGGAGTATATGAGAAAAAATTAAAAGAAGTTAAGAAAAAGGAATCAGATCTTTTAAAAGAAAATGAAAAGTATAATAAAATGCTAAAGAGTCAAGGAAGTCCTTTAAATTTCTTACGAAAAAATAAAATAAAACAAGAAATATATGATTATCCGGTTGCTTCAAACCTTAAAATTAAAGAGATTAAAGAGCTTTATGATGAACTTGATGAAGAAAAAGTAAATGTAATCATTTCAAAATATATTGATGATACATGTACTTTAAAATATATTTTAAAGATTGCGGTTTCGTTCTATTCATTCTGTTATAAGTTAATTGCAAAACGTTATGAAGAAGATTCAGATGTAAATCTTGAAGATGAATATAAAAATCTTCAAGAATTTATAGATCAACCATTTAAAGTAATGCTTAATAATATAAAATCAATAGAAGAACCAGAAATAACATCTATCATATCAAATAGATATAAAATTATGAAGATAAATTTGGAAAAGGTCGACTTAGAAGAAAATCTTGAAACACTTGTAGCCGATGCAGAGAAGATAGTTGATTATAATAACATAGTAAGAAGTGGACTTAATTTTTCAGATATTGAATTTGTAGAAAAAGTAACAGACATGCTTAATAAAAATTAAAAATAGGTGGATTATGAGATTCGAACCACAAAATATATCTAAAAATATAAATAAAAAAGAAAAAATAACAAAATTATTTTTTCTTTTTATTTACATCATACTTATTCCAATCATTCTATTTAGTGTATTTCTTACAGTTTTAGAACTTGAAAAAAATGAAAGAATACCAAAAATATTAGATTATGAAATCTATTCTGTAATATCAGATAGTATGAAACCAAGATTAAAAGCAGGAGATATCATTGTTTTGCAAAAAAACATTGATGAGAATAGACTAAAAGTTGGAAATATTATTTCATTTAAAAAAGCAAATGGTGAGATAATAACACATAGGATTAAAGAAATACGTGAGCAAGGACAGAGAAAAGCTTTTATTACTAAGGGTGATGCTAATGCAGAAAATGATTATGGCTATGTATATATAGGTGATATTATAGGCAGGGTAGTATATACAATGCCTTCACAAATACAAGTCTTAAAAAATAAAGTGTTTTTTTCTTGCATTACTTCAGTAATTATTTTGATTTTGTTTATTAATATTAAACTTTCAAAAAAAAGACTTGAAAGAAAACTAGATAGAGAAAAACACGAAAAAGGAAGTATATGGTAAATGATTGGTGATGAAAATATATTAGAAGCAAAGCAACATTCAAATGATAAAAAATTTTTTATAAATATTCTTAAAAAAAATCCTCAATTACTTGAACTTGCTTCTGATGAATTAAAAAATGATAAAGATGTTGTAATGACAGCACTAGAAGCAGATGGAGGTATGCTTGAGTTTGCAAGTGACAATCTAAAAAATGACAAAGAAGTAGTGATTAAGAGTGTATCTAAAGTCGGATGGACATGCTGTTTTGCAAGTGAAAAACTAAAAGATGATAAAGATGTATTAATTGCAGGAACAAAAGTGGATGGGCAAGTTCTTTATTATGCAAGTGAAAGACTTAGAGATGATAAAGAAGTTGTTTTATCTGCTATAGAAAATAAACCAACTATTTTAAAATATGTAAGTTATAGATTAAGAGATGATGAGGATGTTGCAAAATATGCAATAGAACATGCAAATGACAAGACAAAAAAGGAGGTCTATAGTTATTTGTCTGAGAGACTTCAAAATAACGAAGTTATAAAAAATCTTTTATAGGTAAACATTTGCTGAAAATTTTATATTATAGGAAATGTGAAGTACTTTCCTATAGTATAAAATTTTTTTGTTACAAAAATGCAAAAGTACTTTAAAAATTTTGATTATTTGATATAATAAGCATAATAAATTTTTCATAAGAATATCGAAAGATACCAAAGTTGAAAGGATGTAGAAAAATGGTAGAAGAAAGAAGTTTAAAAGTTATAGAAAAAGATACAACTTTTTTAAACAAGATATCAACTACTCTTACTAAATTACTAATTCCAACAAAATTGGGATTAAACAATATGATGATAAACATAAAGAGATCTGCAGTGATAAAAACTTATGAACAGATAAAACAAGCCGAAGAGGAAGGACTATCAGATAAAATTGAAGCATTTGAAAAAAGACATGAGGAGAGTTATTCACTTTATTTAGAAGCAATAGATAAATACATTATGGATTCTATATACAAAAAAGTAAAAAATGATACAGCGACGTTATTTGAAAGGAATGCTCTTTCTGAGTACTATAATGTAGTTCATTTGAAAGAAAAAGAGTATTTAGAGTATAAGTATAGAAAACAAAAATTTTTGCTAAATTTGGATTATGAGAGTTTGACCTCAACTGGAAAAGATAAGATTTTAAGCAAATATACTCCTATTTATCTAAGCAAAATGGATGTTATATACAAGGGAATATTAAAGAACTACTCTGTAAAACTTACAGATGGCTTGAAAGCTACAAGATTAAATCAAGTTGATATTTATAAAAATATTTTTTCAATACTTGAAGATTATATAAAAAATATATTGCCAATCAAGATAAAAGTAAATGGTGAGGAAAAATACAAAAAGATTTTGGATGATTATGAAGAATACGAAAAATACGTTGTTGGAAAACTTGATGAAAGAGAATTCCTAGAAAAGAACATGATTCTCTTGGGACTTAGTAGAACACTATTTACTCAAAAGCCGAAGGCATCCCTGAATGAGATGCCTCCGGTATATAAATAGATTATTTAGCGTGTTTCTCGAACCAACCGGTTATCTCGTTGAGTCTTCTGATCCTGTGCTCCGGCATACCGCTTCTGGACAGTTCATGGTTCTCCCCATGGAAAACACACATTCTCGTCTCAACGCCTCTGGTCTTAAGAGCAGTGAAGAACTGAATTCCCTGCTCGAAGGGGCATCTGTAGTCCTGATCGGAATGGATGAACAGTGTAGGCGTCTTGACATCGTCCGCATATTTGAGCGGAGAATGCCACCAGATCTTCTCGAGGTCTGTCTTGTGGTAGATGTCAGCGCACTGCTGGTCTCTGGTGAACATCGGGCCGATATCGGAAACTCCTTCAAATGATACCCAGTTGCTGATACTGCGCTGAGTTGCTGCACAGCAGTATCTATCGGTATGGCCGACGATCCAGTTGGTCATGTAACCGCCGTAGCTTCCTCCGGTAACACAGACTCTGCTGGCATCGATCTGAGGATATCTCTTAAGGACTTCATCAGTGAAATCCATGATGTTGTTGTAGTCGCAGGTGCCGTATTTGCCCCTGATATCAGCGAATTCATCTCCTCTTCCGTCAGAGCCGATGGGGTTGCAGAAGATCACGAAGTAGCCGAGGCCTGCCCAGTACTGCATCTCATGGAAGAACAATTCACCGTAGACGGTCTTGGGGCCGCCGTGGATATCAAGAACTGCAGGGTATTTCTTTTCAGGATCGTAATCGATGGGTTTGAGCACCCAGCCGTCTATGTCATACCCTTCGCTCATGAATGTGAACTTCTCAGGCAGCGCGACATAGGTGTCTTCGAGAACTTCGGTATTGAAGCTGCTGATCTGCTCTGCTTCTCCGCCGTTAAGATCCGATGCATACAGTTCCTGGAGCTTTCCTGCGAAGAGCCTGACTGAAAGGACCTTTCCTGTCTCTTCCACCAGGTCATAGTCATCCACAGAACCTTCTATATCGATAACTGTCTTCTTCTCTCCGTCCGCCGTCAGACAGCAGAGCACGCCTGCATTCCTTCTGGTCTCAGTGAAGTAAATACCGTTTTGCCCATACTTGCGAGTGCGGCCGTGGCCAAGGCGGCAGTCGCATCCTGTGGAGTTGCCTACAGA
>CAYYBL010000062.1:0-8839 GCA_964470175.1 uncultured Lachnospiraceae bacterium
CATGTAATAGGACTATAGGATTGCCATCGCCCATTATTTCATAATTAATGTTTTTTCCATTAATCTTAACCTGCAAATTTTCTCCTCCGTTATTTCCCTAATATTATCACACACATTATAAACTATTTTTTTGATAATGTACATAAATTTTATAAAAGAAATAGTGTATTTCTTTTCTTTGTTGAATTTAGTATCCTATTATGTTATACTATCATCATCATAAAAAATGAGGAATAACAATGAAAAGTTTTTTAATTTTTTACGGCTCATATGGTGGCGGGCATTTATCTGCTGCTAAAGCAATCAAAAATTATATAGAAACGCATTATTCTGAAGATGTAAAAGTTGAAATGATAGATTGTATTGAATATATAAATAAGTATTTAAACAAAGTTTCAACAGATGCATACAAAGAACTTGCAAAAAAAATGCCATGGATTTGGAAACAAGTTTATGAAAAATCAAAAAACGGTCCTTTATCTCATATAAGCAGTGCAACTAACAAGCTTATGTCACTTAAATTAAACCAACTTATACAAAAGGTAAAGCCTGACTTTATAATTTCTACTCACCCTTTTTCGACTCAAATGTGTGCATACTTAAAATCAAAAGGAAAAATTACTTGTAAACTTTCAACTATAATGACAGATTACCACATACATCCTCAATGGCTTGTACTATATGGATATACCGATTATTTTTTTGTTTCAAACGAAGAAATGAAAAATGATATGATAAAACGTGGTATAAATGATGAAAGAATTTTTGTTACTGGTATTCCTGTATCTGAAAAATTCTCTCAAACATATGATAGAGAAGAGATATGCAATTATTTTGCACTTGACAAAAATAGAAAAACAGTTTTATTCTTTGCTGGTGGTGAATTTGGGCTTGGAAGAGATATAACTTTTATGACATTAAAAGCACTTATCAGACTTTACCCAAATTTACAAGTTATTGCAATTTCTGGAAAAAATAAAAAAATGAATGCCAGATTTAATGAACTTGTAAGTACCACAAATTCATCTGATAGAATAAAAGTTTTAGAATATACAGATATGGTACCAGAAATAATGAGCATTTCATTAGGTGTAATCACAAAACCAGGAGGCCTTACTACTTCTGAATGCTTAGTTTCAAATAAGCCTATTCTTGTAATCAATCCTATTCCAGGTCAAGAAGAAGAAAATGCAGAATTTCTTGTATCACATAATTTAGGATTATGGCTAAAAAAAGGAGACAATATCTCTAGAATGCTAAAAACAATATCAAGAAACCCAGAAATTTTAGAAAATATAAAAGAATGCCAAAAATTATATGCAAAACCCGATGCTACAAAAGATATATCAGAAACAATAATAAAAAAATCAGGACTAAAAAAAGAGATGTAAAAAATTTACATCTCTTTTAATTATTCTTCAAAACTTTACAAACAATAACTATTAAATCATCCCCACTATCTCTATTATTGTTTTTTGCAATATTAATAATATAATTTGCCATTTCTTTTACATCCGTGACATCTATTTCTTTTAAAGCATCCTTTATCCAATCTTCTGTCTTACCAGATGATATAGCGACACCATTATTACAAATAACATATATTTCCTGATCTTTCAATCTATATGTAGTTGTATATAAACTATTTTCAGCATCTTCTTTTCCCTTTTTGCATGAAATCTTTTTTACATTCTTGCCTAATTTCAGATAAGAATCACATGAATTGTTTTTTGCAATGAAAATTTCTTCGTTTAATAAATCCAGTATAAAAAAGTCCAAAGAATTATTTTTTTCATCTATCGCATTGAGCTGAGATTGGATTTCTAGCGGAGTTTTTTCTTTATTAAACCCGGAGCCTTGTTAAATTTTTTAAAAGCCTTAAATTTAATTTATTTATCTTCTTACTAAATATTGTTCTTTCCTTTGATGATGAAATAGCTACTAAATACTTATCATCTTGGAGTTTTGTCTGTAAAATACAATCTTCAAATTCATCTTTTCCATTACCTAATACTTTTGCACTATCTACTTGTAATATGTATTTTTTACCGGTAATATTCTCTTCTTTTGCTTCTTTATTATTCTTTTCTTTCTTTATTTCTTTTTCAATTTCAATTTGAATCTTAGCTTCATTTTCTCTGTATGTTTTTATTGTTTTGTTAGACACTTTCACAAGTTCTTGTAAATCATCTCTTATTCTTTGATCTCTCATAATTACGAAATTATTGTGACTATTTAGTATATTTACAAGATCTGTATCTGTAATCATATTATTCAAAACTAATATCTTACATATGTCTCTTGCAATATCATTATATTCGTTTGATACTTCTTCATAAAATATATTTTGATCTATATCTTCCAAATTATCAAAAAAGTCTTGAACCAAACCTTCAAATCTTACCATATCATCTTTGCTTTTTGCTTTAGTAAAATTTGTAATCATAGTATCTATTTCTTTTCTCGTATCTTTTTTTTCTTCTTTTTCCTTTAGTCTTCTATCACTGGTGCTCAATAGTTTTATTTTTCCAAATATTTCATCTAAATCAACCTTTCTTCTAATAGGCAAAAATAGCATTCCTATACTGGCTATATATAGTTCTTTTATAAGAATGTCTATTTCTGAATTTCTTTGTACACCAAAAGAAACAATAACAGAAAGAATTAGAAAACCCAATACAGAAAATTTATTTAACCTTGATAAGATACCAGCAATTAGACTACCTACAATAATAACTAGTATTTGCCCTACAGTAAATGGAATAATAAGCATAGATGTAAGTCCTGCAAATAAACCAGAAACCACTCCAGTCCTAATTCCATAATTCCACCCTACAAAAATCGCCATAAAACAAATAATTAAATAATATAGGCTAAAGCCTGCAATAACTACATCTTTAAAAATTGTAAAGCAAATTGTACATAATATAACAGTAGCAGTGATTTCCTCAGATGTGTATATTCTTACAATCCCAATATTTTTAAGATATTCTAATCCATTTACAAATATTTTATAAAAAACATAGGTGATACCATATAGAATAATTGCTATGACAAATTCATATAAACTGAATCCTGAAAGTTGAAGCTTTATAAAAGAATAAATTACACCAGCCCAAAAAAGCCTTGAACCGGTTTTCATTTCTTCATTTCTATCCTCCATAGCGATTTTTCTTTTTAATATCAAAACAAGAATAAAATATAAAATAGATACAAAAAGATAAGTAGTAAAAGAATCTAGTCCCCCAGATATTGAAACGCCAGCCATAGCTGCAATGTATGGTATAAATATAGGAATCTCTCCACTCACACACGCGGCAACAATTGCAAGGCCAAATGGTCTGAATCCATTTTTTAGTGAAATCATAGAAACTAGAAAACAGATAATATATATCAAACAATTACGAAAATCAAATAAATAAGCAAATTGGTCTATGTAGTTATTAGTATTATTATCCAGTTTTCTTTTAAACATCCTTAACCACCTCTTCGTGATACTTTCTATGTATTTTATTACAGATATGTCAAAAAAACAAGTATAAATAAAAAAAAGGCAATGTCTTAAGACTTTGCCTTTTTCTTTTAGACTATTCTATTTGAAAAATCTTAGTTTTTTCAATATCTTGTCTATTGTTACTTGAGTAAGGTTAGCTATTATCGTAATTAATATTGCAAATATAGTATATTCAGGTACCTTGTCTCCTGTATAAGGAGTTGTTTCATTTTTGCTTTCTACCAATTCTGTTTTTTGAGTACCAGTCTCTTTATCAACAACAACTTTTGAAGTAGAAGTATTAGAATTATCGACAACTACCACTGGTTTAGTATTGCTTTCTATAACTGTTGTTTGATTATTTACTACAGTTGTATAGTTATTAATAATAACTGTACTATTATTAATTATTGTTTGAGTATTGTTATTTATTGTGTTCCTATTTTGAATATTACTATTACTATTATTAGTATTATTGTTGTTTATTGTATTGTTATTTATAGTGTTTGTATTATTAACAGTATTATTATTTATGTTATTTGTATTATTAGTGTTTTTCTTATATTTAACAACAACTTCTTGTATATCATCACTCATTATGAAGTCATCAGGAATATCATAAACAGTATAGCCTTCGATATCTTTTACATCGATATGTACTTTATATCCTTCATGTCCTCTTATAATTTCTCTTGTAAGTTCTTCTTTTGTATCAACATCAATATACTTCACTATAACTTCACAATTTTTCAAGTAATAGAATATTTCTTCTAATTGTTCACTCATTGTTCCTGTCAATGTTTCAGGTTTTTCTACTAAATCATAACCCTCAAATGACTTTTCATCAAGTTCATATGGATCTCCCCTATGTCCAATTATCTTAATATCTTCAATAATTCTTTCATTTGTATACTTATCCATATATTTTACTGTTATTATTATTCTCTTTATATATGTATATCTTACTTCAATAGGTTCTGCAGTCATTACACCCTTTGTATTTCCAGAATCAGATACTACATCGTACTCTTCATAATATCTTACAAATGTCTCATATTCATCACCTTCATGACCTACCAAAATGTCTTCTTCTATGATATCTCCATATTCACTATCGATATATTTTACATTTACATATGCTTTCATAGTGTAGTAGTAATATACCTCTATTACATCTTCTTTAACAAATCCTGAAGTATTATCTGACATACCAGATAAATCATAGTTTTCAAATGTTTTTATTTCTGTACTATATATTTCTCCTACATGTTTAACTATCTCAACCTTATCAAGTAATACACCTGATTTTGAATCAATATAATTTACTATAACTTTTGATTTCTTAGCGTAGTAATATGTTACCTCTATATCTTCATTCGTCCTTATACCTGTTACATTATTTGAATCTGAAACCAAATCATAATTATCTATATCCTTAGCAGTTGTTTCATATTCTTCCATCTCATGTCCTGGAATTATCTTATCTTCCGCAAGTTTTTCCTGTGTATTAATATCAACATAACTTACAATAACATTTGTTTTCTTTATATAGTAGAAGCATATTTCTACTATATCTTCTTCTACTCTTCCCTCAGCATTTGAAGGAATATATGTATCATCTGCATCCACACCATCCGGCATTTCTATTTCCTTGATCCTATAATACTCTTCATTTGATACAACATCGTAACCATCAAATGTCATTGTAAAGTATTCATACTGTTCTCCTATTTCTTTATAATGAACTTCTTCAAATAAGATTTCATCACTACATATATCAATATGTTTTTCAATTATACCCTTCTCAACTTTTCTATAAACATATGTAATAACCTGTTCTTCTTCCTCAAATGTAGCTTCCTGATTATCTGGTAATGTCTGAATTACATATCCACTGATATTCTTTGGTTTAGATGAATAATGCTCTCCAATTACATCTTCAACTATTGTATCATCAATAATTACTTCTCCTGTTTCTGAATCAATATATTCTATCCTAATTGTAGACATTTGTTTATAATTGAATGTAACCGTTTGTGGATCCACACTAAAGAATCCCTTTGTATTTCCACTATCAGAAACAAATTTATATTTCTTACCCATGTACTCTACTTCATCAATCTTATACTCATCTGAAGAAACATCATATGGATCACCAATTTTTCCTATTAAGATAGTAGAATCTCTTAAATAAAGTTTACCATCATGAATACCGCTCTCTTGACCAACTACAATACCAAAGCTATTATTTACATAACTTGATCCTGTGTTTGGACTTCCATGATATGGCTGTCCACTTACAACATTCAAAATGTAGTCAATTGTTAAGGTAGCATCTTTTACTTTGTAATAGTAATTTACATTTATTAAATTGCTATTCATTACACCTGATTTATTTTCAGGTTCTTCAACAAGTTCATATATTTCATCAATATTTTCAGATGGTGATGTTTCATACAAGTTTCCTATTTCACCAATGATTATCTTATCATCATCTAACCTTATTATTGAGTTTTCTAAGTAATAATGAACCACAACCTTAGCTTTTGAAATTTGTTTTACATAGTATAGTGTTATGACGTTTTGATCTTCATTACTACTTATAACAATACTATCTGTACTGCATGAATCATATATATATCCATTGATGTCAATGATTTCATCTGATGCATTAATTACAGTTCCTTCACTTAAACCACTTACTATTTTTGAAGTAGCAAGAACTCTGTTATTAGAATCATCTCCATCTTCATCCTTTTCAACATAGTTAATTCTATAACTATATGTTTCTTCTATTCCACCTACTTTTGAGTAATAAATCGTTATTATGTTATCGGCAATAGTCAAATCTACAGTCAAAGTTTCAGGTGTATATGATTCAAATTTATATCCATCTATATCGATGACTTCATCAGATGCGTATATAGTTTCTCCTATAAGTCTATTTCCTGCCACCTTATTTTGTATAATTGGAATATCTGTACCTTGCTCTAGATATCTAACTATATATCCATATTTTAGTGTTTCTACATCAAGTTTATAGTATAGATTGATCACATTTGATTCATTTAATGTAGAAATTACTAGCTCATCTATACTTGATAAATCAAATATATATCCATCAATTTCTATTATTTCAGTTGAAGCATTTATTATTACTCCCTCTTTTATTCCAGTTACTTCTTTTGATGGTTTTATTCTCTCGCCTGAATCCTTATCAAAATAATTAACTGTGTAATTGTAAGTATTCTCTTTTGTATAGTATATGTTAAAAACGTTATTTGAATTATCGTCTGTAATAACTAATGCATCTGTATTTACCGAATTATATGTATAGCCTTCTATAGTTTCTACTTCAGCACTTGCATATATTACTTTTCCAAGTTCATTATTTTCAACTACTTTTGATACTCTTAGTACTCTATTTGTATCTTTTTCTAGATAATTTACAGTATAACTATATTTTTCTTCATATTCACTATTCTTCTCATAGTAGATTGTTATTATGTTATCTTCTATTGTACTATCTACTGTTAGGCTTTCTGGATCTCTTCTTGTTATTGTATATCCACTTATAGCTAAGTCTTCTGATGAAGAATCTATAGTAACTTCTTCTGTCAAACTTACTACCTTATTTGTATGTAATACTGCACCAGTACTTTCTTCGATATATCTTACGATATATCCATACTCAATGTTTTCTACATCAAGTTTATAATATAGATTTATTACGTTTAATTCATTTGTTGTCACAATTGTTAGAGTATCTATACTTGATGAATCATATTTATAACCATTTATCTCTATTATTTCATTTGCACTATTTATGATTGTTCCTTCTTCTAGTCCATTTACTACTTTTGCTGGAGCTATCATGGTGCTACTATCTACATCGTAGTAATTTACTGTGTAGCTGTATGTATCTCCAATTACATTATTCTTTGTATAGTAGATATTTATATAATTATTTGAATTATCGCTTGTAATTACTAATCTTGATGTACTTACAGAATCATATGTATATCCAGCGATTTGGACAACTTCATTAGAAGCTACAATTGTTGTATTTAACCTATTTCCGTCTACTACTTTTGATGTTCTTAATACATTATTTGTACCTTTTTCTAAATAATTTACTGTATAACTATATGTTTCTTCCTGACCAGAATTCTTTGTATAGTACAAGATTAATATATTATCAGAAACTGTACTATCTGCTACTATTGATGCACTATTACTACTATCATATGTATATCCAGTTATGTCAATTATCTCATTTTCTGCAAATATAGTTTCTTCTGATGTCAAGCTTACTACTTTATTTGCATGTAATACTTCATCTGTATCTTTTTCAAGATACTTAACGATATATCCGTATTCCATGTTTGCCGTATCTAGCTTGTAATATAGATTTATTATGTTTCTACTTACAATTTCACTTATCTCTATACTTTCTTTGTCTGATGAGTTATATATATATCCATCTATATTTATTATTTCAGTATTTGCATAGATTATTGTTCCTTCTTCTAGTCCATATACAACTCTTGCTGGTGCTATCACATCTCCACTATCTATATCATAGTAATTTACCGTATAGCTATATGTTTCAACATATCCAGAATTCTTTGTATAGTAAATATTTATAAAGTTCTTTGAGTTATCATCTGTAATAACTAATGAATCTGTATTTACTGAATCATATGTATAACCTTCTATATTTTCTATTTCAGCTACTGCATATACTACTTTTCCAAGTTCATTATTTTCTACTACTTTTGATACTCTTAGTACTCTATTTGTATCTTTTTCTAGATAGTTTACGGTATAACTGTATGTCTCTACATATCCACCATTTTTCTCATAGTAGATTGTAATAATGTTATCTTCAATAGTACTATCTACAAATAAGCTTTCTGGATCTCTTCTTGTTATTGTGTATCCACTTATAACTAAGTCTTCTGTTGAAGAATCTATGGTAGTTTCTCCACTTAAGCTTACTACTTTGTTTACGTGTAATACAGCACCAGTACTTTCTTCAATATATCTTACAACATATCCATACTCCATGTTTTCTATATCTAGCTTATAATATAGATTTATTACATTTAATTCATTTGATATTGATATTGTTAAGCCGTCTACACTTGATGAGTTATACTTATATCCATTTATTTCTACTATTTCATTTGCAGTATTTATTAATGTTCCTTCTTCTAGTCCATTTACTACTTTTGCAGGTGCAATCATTTCACCGCTATCAATATCGTAGTAGTTTACTGTGTAACTATATGTTTCTACATATCCGCTATTCTTTGTATAGTAGATCTTTATAACATTCATTGA
>CAYYBL010000063.1:0-8700 GCA_964470175.1 uncultured Lachnospiraceae bacterium
TCTCATCTTATCTTCTAAAGGTTCTGTATTCATTACATCCTTAGTTTTGCCATCTATTTGAAGTCCATTTCTATCTACAATAGCACAAACATTGTTAAGTTTATAGTGACTGGCTGTCATAAATGCTTCCCAAACTTCTCCTTCTTCAATTTCACCATCACCAAGAATGCAATATACTTTATAATCCTTCTTATCTAATTTTCCAGCAATTGCTATTCCATTAGCTACAGACATACCTTGTCCAAGTGAACCAGATGACATATCTATTCCAGGTACTTTTTTCATATCTGGATGTCCTTCCAAATGTCCATCTATTTTTCTAAATCCCATTAAATCATTTTCCGGGAAAAAGCCTCTTTCTGAAAGCACTGCATAAAGTGCAGGTGCGCAATGTCCTTTTGATAATACAAGCCTATCTCTATCTTCAAATAATGGATTTTCTGGTTTTATATTCATCCTTTCAAAGTAAAGATATGTTAGTATTTCAACTATAGAAAGAGACCCTCCCGGATGTCCAGATTGTGAATTATGTATCATTTTTATAATATTTCTTCTAATATTTTTTGCATGAAATTCTAAATTTTCAACATTCATTTTACATATACCTTTTACACAAACTTATACAGAAATATTATATATAATATTATTTTTAAAATCAATAAATACTTTTCTAAGAATCTGCCTTCTTATATGCTGAATCCATTACTTTTTTTACAGCTGTTGCCCATGGTCCTGGTGGATCACAATATGGATTTGAAATTTGGTCTACTGTTTTTTTGCCATCTTGCACATAAAATTGACAATTTGGACTCGTCATCAAATATCCAAAATAATCTACTGCTGATGCAAAACTATCAAATGATTTCCATCCGCCGCTTGTACTCATAATGCTGAACCAGTTATGCGTTGATGGATCTATAGCAGACCATGCTGTGCCTCCTGATGATTCAACTACTGTAACTGATGCTGCAAATGCTGCGTTTATACCATACTTATCTTGCATTTTCATAAATGCTTCTGTATTACCCACAATATTCCTATACTGTGCAAACATTTTTCTAAATTGACTCTCAGTGACAAAAGAACTCTTATTAGTAACATCGTAATTACTATTTCCTTTTAAAGATCCATTTGTTGTCACCTTTGATTCATATTTATCCTCTCCATCTTCATAAGATCCATCACCATTTCCTGGACTTGAACTCTTGAAATAATCCTCTATATTCTCAACTACAGCATCATCATCTGCATTTCTCATAATAAGTCTCATATAATTTCCTATCACTCTACAAGTGCTAGGCTCTCCCTCTTTTACAACATATTCGCGAAGTTCTTCGTAAGTACCAAGCTTGTTTTCTCTTTCTTTTTCTATAACTTCTCTATCTGTCCTTGTCCTTCCAAGTAATGTTCCCTCTTTTATAAATATCACTCCATCTACATCAAAACATCTTGTTGCTTGCCTTTTTACTTCCTCTTCAGCCATAAGTTTATTTTCAATCTTTTTGTCTGCAATGTGATATTTTACTGCTTTTACAAATCTTGAAGTTATCTTATCCTTCGTAGAGAATCCTTTTGAAATATCTCCTTTATAATCTGACTTTTTAATCTTTTCACCTTTTGGATATTTTCCATCATCCTCCATAAAGCTAAAATCTCTTGTCTCACATACAAATCCATCAATATATATAATATTTCCTGCAATTCCATATTTTTCGTACTTCTCTACAAATTCTTTATAACCATATACCGTCCTATCCGTTTGCGACCAATTTTTCTTTTCAAGATCTTCACTCAGCTCCTCTGTACTCAGCAAAGAATCCTTAAAGGAGACTTCTCCATTCTCTTTAACTATTAATGATTTACCTTTCTTTTTCCATTTATTATCAGTCATTGTTTCCAAATATTTATAATATTTGGTATCTAGTACTAATATTTTTGCATATCCAACTTGTTCTTTTAATTCTTGTCTTTCTAATGCATATTCTATCTTTGATCCATTATATCCTACTTCATTTTTCATTATTTCTGTATTTAAATCAGTATTAATTCTTTCATCCTCATCTTTTTCATAAGTTCCATAATCTAGAAGTACTCCTGTTACTGGTGATACAACTTCTTCATTTCCCTTATATCCTTTATAATTTCCACTTGTAGGTTTCAAATCCCATAAATGTATACCTATCCATCCTGGATCATTTTCTAAATCCCTCTTTTCTGATCTTTTATGTATTTTTCTAAAATCTCCGGTGTCAGTAAAATCATGGCCTGTAGTATACTCTATTACTTCCTCATCATTTTCTTCACCTATAAAGGTTACATGCACTAGACCTTTTCCTTGCCATGCATCTGGATCATCTAAATGTCCTTTGGTTGTATTAGGATCAAATGTATATAGTATATCTCCTAAATGTAAATCTCCCCATTCAGTAATTATTTGTGCTCCATATTTCTTAATTAATGTTTTACACGCACAACAAGTTGAAGGTATTGAATTTGGATTTTGCGTTCCAAAAAGTCCTGCTTTTTTGAATACCTTATCCACTGTAAAATTACAACCCGTACTAAATTTATGTAGCACCATAGCTTGATCTATATTTGCTCCACATGTTGAATCTGGTATTTCTCTATGACTAAAATGACAAACGCCATAATATGCATCATATGGATTCATATACCCCTTTAATGGTGTGCATCTACCAGGATCTGTTAGACATGTACCCGCACAGTATTCTGCTCCAGTAATCCACATTAAGCCATATACATATTTTTCTGCATCAATAAATGCATCTCCATCTCCAGCCCCAACTCTTCTATTTCCGGCAAGAGTTGCAAATACTCCTCCAAGACTCTTAAGCCATGCTTCATATCCATCGACATCTCCAATTTCATATGGCATATGTCCATGCTGACAACTTAGTGCATATTTTCTTACTATCAAATCTATTTCATCCATACCTGCTTTTATAAAATCTTTCGTAATTCCACCGTCTGTGCTTGCAAGAAGTGTTCTCTTTCTTCCAGATACAGAACTTACACATTGCATAAAGTCTATAGTTGCTATTCTTAGTTCTTTGACATTTTGATCTTCTTCATCTGTATTTTCATTTTCATATATATCATCATCTTCTTCTAATGCAAATTCTATGTTAGTTTCTTCATTTGATATATTTTTCTTTTTTGTTTCAGAATCTAACTCTCTACTTTTTCTCACATTATCTAAAACATCATTTAATTCATCAATCTCATGCTCTCTTTCTTTCTCTTTCTTTTTCTCATCTTCTATTTCTACAGCATATCCTCTTTTTTCATTATTTTTTTCATCTAAATCATCTGAATTCATACCTTCTAGTTCTGAACTTTCTTCAGGATAAAATTTTCCATTTTGAATTCCAACATCACCCACTTGATCATACCTTGCAAATTGATATGAAAGATAATCATATTTTGAATGAAGTAGTGTTCCAAATTCATTATCTTTTTTATCTAGCTCATTTATTGGATATCCATATGATCCAATTTTGGGTATAACCCATGCAAGAAGTTTTGGTGTCTCATCTGTAAGTTCTTCCTTTTCATAGTAATCTAGTTCCGCCATTAATTCTTTAAAATCTCTATATACATAATCTGCATCTAATGTATTCATATTCTCAAGTATACTAAATGTATTCATTGCATCTTGACCTAATGATAGTTTTCCTGAAACATCTGATACCCAATAATAGTCATTTTTATTGGTACTTCCTCCTTTTTTTCCTTCTTTCAAAATTTTTAAATTGTTTAATTTTTCTTGATCTATAATATATTTACCATTACTTTTTGCATTTAATGCTCCATAGTATCTACCATCTTCTGCTAGATACTCATCATCTACTAGCTTACTTATTTTTTTCCTAAATTCCATAATTACATCTGCTGTATGAGGCGTAGCATCGTATCTAAAATAATTGTTGGTCAAAAATATTTTCTTTATATTGCTATTTGTTTGAGTCCTCATGGCTTCCCCTGTTTGTTTACCAACATTATTATACGCTGAAAGAATGCCACCTAAATTGTTCCATTTATATTTTGGATTATCTTCATTTCCTATAAGGTTACTGCTATTTGCTTCAAAAGTTTTTACCTTTTTAGATATAGGAATACCTTCTCCTTGTGCTTCACTTACTGTTCCTTCATATACATAGTAATTCCCATATTGCTTGATTTTATCCGAATCATATTTTGAAACGTCTTTTTGTGATGTAGCAAATTCTCCACTTTCATCATCACTTAAAACATATAATCTAAATTCTCCATTGTCATCTGTTTCATAAATTGACCATCTTTCTTTCATTACACTTTCATAATCGTAATCGTATTTAACAAATTTTAAATGGTTTCCTACTTCGTTGTTATTTTTATCATATGCAACATTCGTATAATAAATATCTCTATACCAATGATTTATAACATTTTGTACGTAAATTTTTTGTATATCTGAACTATTATATAAGACATTTACATGTGTATTATATCCATTTGCTATATCATAAGAAAGATCTGGCATCATTGTTGAAACATGTAATGAAAGTAGTAATTCAAGTGGCATTCCATACTTTCCTGTCCAGCCATCTATTTTATATCTTAATCCATGTAAAACAATTTCTCCTCTTTTTTCATCTATAGCCACACTTCCAACCGAATCTCTATAGCTTCCTCTTACACCTATTCCATTATCATTCCAAAGCCATAGTATTCCCTTTAAAAATTTATTTGAAGCACCTACATGGAAATATTTTTTTGCGTGTAAATCCCAAGTACGGAACCAATCTGTATGGGTTTGTTCTTCAGATATTCCTCTATTTGCCAAAGAATATACAGCGTTATCTGATATTAGGTAATTCCATATAAATATACTTGCAGCATCCGTTATCTTTTTATTTTTCTTATTCCTAATAACACCAATACTTTCATCAAGTATTTCATTTTTTCCTACGTTATCTGCAGTCATTTCTTTTGTAATAAATCCATATCCTTTTAAATCATAGTTCATTGACTCCAAATAATTAAGCGCACCATAATAAGCTGTATAATCTTTTTCCTTTGAACCATTTTCACCAATCCATGTCCTTGAATTCTTTACAAATTTTCCACCAAATTCAGCCAATTTTCCTATCGCAAGTCCCGGTACTATACCTAAAAACATTGCTATTCCTACAACCATTACTACAATGATTAAAAATATGAAAATTCCAATTATTATAGGTCCAAATATAGATGATACATACCCGTATTTTAAATATTTTTTCACATTAATCTTATTTATTCTTTTAAGAAAATTTACTTTTTTTTCATTACCCATTTTATTTCCATCTCAAAAATTAATTAATTTTCAAATTTACTATCATTTGTCTCCAATTATCAATCATCTTATGGATAACTATCTAAGAACAAAAGGGGGACATCAAGCAATATCGAATAATAATAATATTTTATGTTAAATGTCCCCGTTTTTTCTCTGTATATCTTATCCGTAACTCACTTTCGTTCGAACGGCTAAGAAATGTTCGTGCGCCAAATTTACGGAGTAAATTTGTGTGCAATGCTGGCCGAAGGCCTTATATTATAGGAAATACGAAGTAATATCCTGTAATATAAAAAAGGACAACAAATTTTATTTGTTGTCCCTTTTATATATTTTAAAAAATAAGCGGTGAATAATAAATCACGACGAATGCAGCCGCTATATACCCCCAAGGCGGTATCTGTCTTAAGAATGCAATAACATATGAAAGTACCTTTCCTGTAACTACTTTTGCTTTTTCTAAACTAAAGATGTCCGTAACTTTTCTACCGAATATTTTAGCGTCTGTTAAATCAAATCCGAAAACATCATCGGCATCAAATTCCCATCCAAAAATACTTATTCTATTTGAAAAATCTGGAATGGTATCCATATATGTAAGTTTATATGATTTTATATTATTCCCTTTAAACTTTAATTCATAGTCTTTGCTCTCACCTGGCGAAAGCTTATCTATCTTTACGTACTGCGTGATTGCTTTTTGACCTCTATCATTATATAAATCTACTTTAACATAACCTTCTTTTTCAGTATCACTTGTATTAGTCACTGTAAACTTAATAGTACCATTTGAACTAGAAGCATCAGCTACAATATTATCTATAGAGACTCCAGATGAACTTTCTTCACTCGAAGAGTCTACTACACCACCAATTTTCTTATGCGTACTCTTTATTAAAGCATCTTCCATAATGAGTGAAAAGATGATAAAACCAACTATTAAAAGGCCATATATAAATAACTGTTTTATTCTACTCATTTTGAAATTGTCCCTTCTAAAATAATAAACCCTCTAATACTAATTATAGCTTAAAAATCAAGTTTTGTAAATAGTCAAGCAGGCTATTTTAAAGCATTATACATTTGTTTAAGCACAAAGAATAAATATATACTTCATCTACTTTTTTACCCAAAGCCTTTTCAAGAGCTATTTTATATATTTCAAGTTGCTTCCTATATCTTTTTATTAGAATATCTTCTTCATTTGGCTTAATAAAATCAGTCTTATAATCCATAAGAAGCACCGTATCATCATCTTTTATAGCATATAAATCAATAATTCCCTGCACTAAAATTTCTTCATCTTTAGAATCATCAAAAATATCTTTAGAATTCAATTTTACGCAGAATGGCTTTTCTTTTTCTATTGTTTTACAGTTTTTTATTTCTATTCCTAGCTTTGAGTTTAGAAAATATTCAACTCTTTCTATATCAATATACTTGTATTCATTTTCTGATATAATATTATCCTTCAAAAGTTTTTCTTTCAAGTAAATCAAGTCACTTCCATTTTTAAAATCAACATATTTTAAAAATAAATGCATAACACTTCCCTGATGTACTTTAGATAATTCTTCATTATTTTGAATAAAGATTGGCTCTATTTTTTCTATGCCTACTTTATTTTCATTTATTTTTGAAAAATCTATATCACTTGTGTCTACCCTGTTTGAAAACTCTTTTATCTTCGTAACAGTACTTTTTATTGGAATATATATTTCATTTTTATACGGATAGATCCATGAATAATCTTCATCTCTTCTTTTAATATAGTCAGGTTCTAATTCTCCAAAATCAATAAGTTTACAACTTAAATCTTGTTTTTCTTCTTTTTCATCCAATAATTCTTTTTTTGATATTCTTTTTATATCTATGTTTTTTCCACCATCATTTAGAAAGACTAGTTCAATCCAATCAAGATATGTACTATATTTTTTTATAAGATTTAAATTAGTTTTTTTATGCAGCTCTATATCTCTGTCTTTTTCTTTAATGTCTTTATCAAAATCTTTTGATGTTCCAACAATTATAATCTTTTCTTTCGCACGAGTAATTGCAACATACAAAAGTCTCATTTCTTCTGCCATTACTTCTTCTTTTGATAGTATCTTTACAGCATCTTTTAAAGGTGTAGTATATTCAATCATTTTTTCATAGTCTATATATTCGATTCCAAATCCAAGATCTTCATGCAATAAAAGATTTGAGTTTAAATCACTATAATTAAATTTTTTCCCGCTGTTAGCAAGAAATACAATTGGAAATTCTAGTCCTTTACTCTTATGAATACTCATAATTCTGACTACATCTTCATTTTCACCAATTATCTTTGCTTGAGATAAATCTGAATTTTGTCCCTTTAATCTTTCAACAAAATTTATAAAATTAAAAATTCCAGAAAGGCTTGTTTTTTCATAATCTTTTGCCACTTCAAAAAGAAGTTTTAAATTTGCCTGTCTAATGTTGCCATTGGGCATAAAACCAACATATGAATAAAATCCAGTATCTGTGCATATTTTCCAAATGAGTTCTGATAAACTTAAAAAATCGCTCTCTCTTTTCCATTCATCATATAACGATAAAAAGTTTTCAACTTTTTCATTGCTTTCTTTTGCAATAACTAAATCATCATAAAAAGATACATTTTTGTCTAAAATTCTTATTTCTAAAATTTCATTGTCTGTAAAGTCTCCTATTTTTGACCTTAAGCATGATGCCATAGCAATATCATCAAGTGGATTATCAATAATTTTTAGTACATTTAAAACTGTTTGTATTTCGATAGTATCAAGATATTCACTAGATGAATCTGAAAAAACTGGTATATCATTATTCAAAAGCTCATTTTCAAATATTGGAGAAATATTTGATGTAGTTCTTAGAAGTATAACTATATCTCTATATCTTACATTTCTATAGCCTTGTTTATCATATACTTGTTTTTTTGACTCTATAATCTCCTTTATCTTCTTTGCTACAAATTTTGCTTCTAACTCAATATTTTTTATCTGTTCAATTTCTTCATATTCTTCATATTCTTCATTTAAATCAATGATATCAACTTCAGATTTACCTAGCATACTCTCGCTATCTTCATAGTTTCCTCCGAAATTCAAATATTCTTCCTCTGTGTACTCAATGTTATCTCCCAAATTTGATGTCATTATTTGAGAAAATAGAATATTTGTAATATCTAGTATGTTTTTTCTACTCCTAAAATTTTTAAAAAGTTGAATTTTCTTTCCAAATTCATTACCATCTATACTATATTTTCTATATTTATCAAGAAAAAGTCTTGGACATGCTCTTCTAAATTTATAAATACTTTGTTTTACATCCCCTACCATAAAAATGTTGTT
>CAYYBL010000064.1:0-8176 GCA_964470175.1 uncultured Lachnospiraceae bacterium
TGCTTGCCTCGTCGACCAAGTCCGGGTCCGATTCCGCAACAGTCGTTGCGGCATATGATTCAAATAATAACGTAATTGGTAAAATAAACAAAGATGTGAAGATTTCTCTAAAGGATAAAAATATAGAATCAGAAAATGATGACTATTTTGAGCTTGAAAAGTTTGAAAATCATTTTATATTTTATAAAGATGTAAAACCGACTGATTCAATAGATCCAATAGATACATCTCACAAAAGGTATCTAGTATTTAATGAAAATTGTACTACTTCTGACAAAACTAATTTTTATGACAAAAATTTTAACTTTTTATATGAAATTAATAAAAGTATAAATGTACCAATTTATATAAAAGAGCAAGATTATTATGGCGTTGATTATGAAGGTGAATTATTATACCTAAAGAAGGATGATGTAAGTATTATTGAAGCACAAAATACCACTGAGCAGAATGCAAAAGATATCCCTGTGCTTTTATACCATTTTTTCCATGATCATAATAGATATGAATCGTTAAATACTGTTATATCAATGAGAGCAGACAAATTTGATGACCAGATAAAATATCTTACAGAAAATAATTACATGACACTGAAAATGAAAGATTTAGAATATTATTTAGATGGTAAGGTACAAATAAAAGAAGATAGTGTATGTATTACCATAGATGATGGTAATGATAGTGTATACATATATGCACATCCTATTATACATAAATATTTTGCAAATGCCACAGTATTTGCAATAACATCACAAAATGAACATTCTACAGATTTTGCAGATGACTTATTAGAAATACATTCTCATACTCATGATATGCATAAGACAGGATATACATCTGTCGGACAAGGCGGTCTTTTTCAAATAATTGATCATGATAGTGGTGTAAGTGACTTAAAAAGATCACGAGAACTTCTTAATGGTTCCGAATATTTAGCATACCCATTTGGAGAATACACAGACTCTTCAATACAAATTGCTAAAGATGCGGGATTTAAAATGGCATTTACCACAGAATGGAGAAATGCTAAAGTAGGAGATGATAAATATAAAGTACCAAGAAAATACATGTATAATGAATATTCTTTAGAAAAGTTCATTGAATTAATAAAATAGATAGGTTATAAAATTTAAAAAATGGAATATAGATATAACTACTTAAATAATTTTTTAAAAGAAAAATTTGGAGAAAGAACATTAAAAATATGTATTGATGGCGGTTTCACATGTCCAAATAGAGATGGTAAAGTAGGAATTGGAGGATGTATATTCTGCTCAGAAAATGGTAGTGGAGATCATCTAAGTAAATGTTCTATAGAAGAACAAGTTAGAATCTACTTAAATTCAGAAAGATCCAAAAGAGCTGGTAAATACATTGCTTATTTTCAAAACTATACAAATACTTATGGTGCAGTAGAAATTTTAAAGTCAAAATACGATTCTGCTCTTATCGATGACAGAATTGTTGCTCTTGCAATTGCCACAAGGCCAGATGAATTGGATGATGAAAAAATTAAACTTATCAAATCATACAAAGAAAATTATTACGTTTGGGTAGAACTCGGGCTTCAAACGATAAATAATAAAACTATTAGTACTATAAATAGATGTTATAAAAATGAAGAATTCGATATTATTTGCGAAAAATTAAACAAAGAAAATATAGACATAGTTATACATATAATGGTTGGACTTCCTGGTGAAAATCATGATGATATAAAAAATATCGTAAATTATTTAAATAAAAAAAGTATAAAAGGAATTAAAATTCATTCCACCTATATAGTAAGAAATACTGCACTTGAAAATATGTACAATAATGGTATTTATAAACCAATTTCATACGAAAATTATATGAATGAATTAGTATACATTATTACTCATTTAAGAAAAGACATTATCATTCATAGATTTACTGGCGATCCACCAAAAGACATATTTATAGCTCCAAAATGGACATTACATAAAAAATGGGTTATTAATGGACTAGATAGGGTATTAAAAGAAAAAAATTTCTATCAAGGGATTTTTTATGAAGGAAAAAACTGACAAAATCCATTATGTTAACTATTTACAAGAATAAAAAAATAATTTATAATAATAAGTAGGGACGATAATTTATTTATTGTCCCTTTTTTGTGTTTTAGCGTATTGTACGCATTGTTAAATTTTAATATATAATTATATAGAAGAAAATGTTTAAGAATAATCAATTTATTGGAAATGATTTATATAAGACCAAAGATTTAATTCGCATAAAAATAAATCAAACCAAACACTTATCAGACACAAAAGAAGTTAATTCAAAGAAAAGAACCTCTAAAGTATTTATTATTATTTTAGCTCTTATTTTTGTTGCCTTTTTATCTGGGCTTTGTCTTTTTCTGGCCCTAATCCCATCTTTTTCAATTGAAAAAATAATAGAGTTATCAAAACCAATTACAAATGATATGAAATATTGGTTTAGTAATTCTGATACCTCTTCAAGTAGCCAAGATATTATTGATATACTAGGTTATATGAATTCAATTGGATTTGATTTAAAAAATAGTGGATATATTTCAAAATATAAAACTATAGATGATGTCGAAGATGGTGAATATCTTGATGAGAGCTTAAAAGTCATCCGTAATAAATCTAATAATAAAATATCAAAAGCCAATGCTGACTTTTTGATGGCATATTTGGTTTCAGATTATCGTACAAATACTTTTGATAGAGACAACTTGGATATAAATCAAGATTTTAATTCGTGGTTAAATTCTAATACACATCCCCTTGGATCACAATTTAGTAGATTCTTCGGAGGAGGTCTTGGAGAACATTGGAGAACAGGATTCGTACATTTTTGGTACGAAGGAGCATATACTGGAGATCGTGGACCAAACTTCATAAGCTCTAATTTTCCATATTCAGGAGATTTATATTTTTCAACAGAAAAAAATTATATAGCTATCAGAAACAATAATTCTGGAAGAACAACTAACTATTCTACTATAGGTTGGGGTGGAAAATATGGAATTCCTGTAGAGTTTTTATTTGCTGTTCACCAAGCAACTTATATGCCTGATTTAGCTTATGATATAGCAAATTCATTTGACACTAAACTAAACGTTATAATAAAAGATGTTTCTGGCTCTTATAAACCTTATGCTGAAAATGTTATTAATCATTGGTTTAGAAATATTTATTTTACAAATACAAAGTATGATAAAAACAATGTTAAAACAGGTCAATTAGTAGATTTTATTGATATGGACTATGATTATGAAGATGATTATAGAGATAGTTGGTCATTATATGAAAATAAAAATAATAGAAAAGTTGCAGTAAAAATTAATAGCTCAGATTATGATAAAATGGCAGATATTAGATGGATTAGTCAAGGAGATATTGACACAGCATATAAGTCAAATGTTTCTTTTGGTCAAGAACAAGTTGGTGATGCTCAAAGAGGTGTCACAAATTCAACTATTAAAGATATTTTTTCAAAAAATATTTACTTTAGATATGATGGATCAGATGTAACAGCTGATGCAATTGAAAATCTTAGAAATAAATATTCCATCCCATATGGCTCTCTAAATAGCCTTGATGATTTATCTGATTTAAAAACTACAGTTAAGCATGCCGAAAAAGATATTGAAGTTAATGCTGAGAGTTTATCAGGTAATGTATCATTTTTGCAAGATGCACTTAATATTTCGACAATACTTGAAAATACACATACATTAGATGCTGACTACATATACAGAGATTTTAGAGAACTTATGGTTGAAATGGGATATTATGATAAACAATCTGCAACTAATAAAGTACCTAAAATATTTCAGTGGGTTATTCCTGAAATAAGTCCCGTAGGCTACCCAATAGAAACTTTAGATAAAGATGAAAATGTATTTGGAACGATGATTCATTCAAAAAGAGATTTTGATGCGTATAACCATGCTTTATCATATTCTAGTAAGTACCAAGTAAAAAATCTAGATATTTCTGATGAATATGAGGATAGCTCTAATACAGCAGTTTATGATGGATCAAATTCTGCTTCTAGTTCAAATTCTAATAAAGATGGTAGTTCAAATAATTCATTACAAGATGATTTTTATGATGATGAAGAAAAAAGTAAAAAACGCAAATCAAAAGATGATGATGACAATAATAAAAATCTTGCAGTCTTAAAAGCTAATATGCTTCAATCTGTCTCTGGAAAAAAGAGAAGATTATTAGCAGGTGATAGTGGATATGCAGAAATTTTTAAACAAACTATTATTAATGATTTTACAGAAGCTGATTGGACTGATATTTTGCCTACTGTATTAGACTGGTATTTAGTTTTTAATTATAATACAGCAGCAGAGTATTACACCCAAGGAAACCAAGATGAATATGTAAAATGGCTAAAAAGCTTAGGTGGAGTTTTTGCAAAATATGCAGGCCCTGATAAAAAAGCAGATGGTACAGGCCGAGGATTTGTTGAGGCATGTAAATATACATATGGTTTAATGGATCTTATAGGATTTGAATATTGCAATGGTGTTGGTGACTACGAAACAGTAGATAGTCCATTAATGGCTAATCTTGGTGCCAATGCAAGTAATAATCCAGCTGATGCATATTATGGTACAGGTGGAGTAGATCATAATGCTGCAAGAGGACATTCATCAAATGGTGGAATTGATGACGGAATACTTAATTATGATTTTCTTACATGTTGTAATATTACAGTTGATAAAGTATATCGTAAAGCTGGCTTATTTGGTGGAAAAAATCAGCCAAATTCAAGTTGCTCATATGAATCACTAGTAAACGATTATGGTGCACAAATAGTTACTGAACCATGTGATTTGCAAGTTGGTGATATTATAGAATGCTTTAGAACTGATAACCACACCGATCCAGATCCAAGTCATTGGTCTGGATGGGGACATGCACTTTTTGTTGGAGAAGTACATGATGATGAATTTGTACTTTACACAACAGGAACAGACTATACTGGAACAGGTTCATTTAGAAAAACATTTAAAAAATCAGCAAGTAGGTCAGAAGTATATGGTCATTTCCCAGGATGGGTAGGACTTCATTTATGGGATTTAAATATTGATGATGAATATGAAGGATATAAAGGTAATGAAGAAGTAGTATCTCCTGTATCAGGTGTTTTACTTGAATATGGTACATATACTGATGATGATAATGAAAGAATTAATACAGACCTAATAGGTAGATACGCAAAAAACAAAACAAATGCTGATGGTAATTTAATTGAACCAGCAATTGAACCTCAAGAATATAAAGATAATCTTGGATATGCTAAAATTTTATTAATGGATTCTAGCAGTTATAAAAAACTAGAATCAAAAAGTAATTCTTACTGGTCAAGTAATTCTCTATTAACATCAGATACAAATATGTTCAAAGATGATCTTTATACTGAAAAAGAACTCACGGATGATCAAGTTAAATGGTCGAAACTCAATAAGACTGTCTACGCGTTTAAAGAATTTGCTGAGACATACGAGAATTATGATATTGCTGGAAATATTATCTATATAGATGGATTTAAATGTGAAAAAAAGGATACTGATTTTTCTGATGGTGATAATTGTTACCCGAAAGGGGATCCGATTTCAATAGATGATTTTAAAGTTTCGATTAATGACTTAGAAAATGATAATATTAAAGCAGAATCAAGATATATGGGAGATGAAAAATATTATTCTAATAGTGATACATTAGAAAACCGTATAAATGCGGAATCTGCTGTAAAAAATGAATCTGCTACTGCATTATATTTGGATGACATGATATTTATCAAAGAAGGAACTGTACTTGGAAGAACTCTTACAGACAGAGAATTACTTGAAGTTGAAAGAAAAAGTGAGTTAGGCACATACAAAGACTTGAGAGAGAATGTAAGAGAGCTTAATGGAAAATGTGCCGTTATTGGAAACTACATCAGACTTATCATGAGAGACAGTAAAACAGATACAGTTATAGAAAATATAGAAGATTATTTTGATAGGAGTGATACAAAACCTTCTCAGCCAATTGGAACTATCTACGGACCAAAATTAAGTTCTATAAAATTTGAGCCTCTTGTAGATGATCATACTAGAATAACTATAGGAGGCGCAGTATATGAAGTATATGGTCAAAATGAATCAACTTATGCAAATCATAGATTAAGAGATGGTAGAACCATAAGTGAAGGAGGATGTGGACCAACAGCTCTTGCAACAGCACTAAGTAGGTTTGGATGTAAAGAAAACCCAGAAACTATAAATCAATTGGGTTCAGATGTAAGTGTAGAATCACATGTAAAGGCAGTCAGAGCATTACAAAATTTAAATAAACTTGATAAAGATGTAGAAATCGAAGCTCACCCAAAATCAGATTTGCCAGACAATGCAGAAGAATTTTATGATGAATTAAAAGATGCTTTTACAGATAATAAAACAGTGGTCATTGACTTAAGAGAAGCAGAAAAAACTAATAATAATTTTGGAGATGTTTTTGACAATGGAGGACCACATGCTCATTGGTGTGCATTAGCTGGATACTCTACAGATGATGATATGGTGTGCGTTGCAAATACATGTGGAGATAAAAAATGGTTTCCACTAAAAAGAATTACTGATTCTACATTTGAAGCAGTTTCTGGACAAGTATATAATGATGAAAGTAGCTGGGTTGGATCATGGGTTGCAATTTCAAAATAAATTATATCTAGTAATTAAAATGAAAAAGAATTATAATTATATTAATTAATTATAAGGACGGTGTTACATTATAAATACTATTACAAATTTTATTGATAAAAATCGAAGATTGATTATTTTGTTTATATGTGTGATACTTTTTAGTGCAATACTTGAGGATATATTAGATTATGATATAAATCAATTTGATGTTGCTAGTTATAATGTTGTTTCAAAAGTTATTTCCGACACAATAACACCAATTGCTAAAATAATTACTAGACTTGGAAATGCTGAAACATTAATTTTTATAACGATTATCTTAGTTGTATCTATTAAAGATAAAAAAATAAGACTTGCTATTCCAATAAATTTACTTTGCGCTTCGGTTTTAAATTTTATTTTAAAAAATATTATACAAAGGCCTAGACCTAATGAATTCAGAATTATCGACCAAAGTGGATATAGTTTTCCATCTGGACATTCGATGGTGAGTATGGCATTTTATGGATTTTTGATTTATTTAATATTCAAAAATGTTAAGAATAACTATATCAAAGCATTATTAATATTTATTCTTACATGTATTATTATTATGATTGGTTTAAGCAGAGTTTATTTAGGCGTTCACTACACGAGTGATGTATTAGGTGGCTTTTTACTTGCCTTATCATACTTAACTCTTTATACAGCATTTTTTAAAACTATTAGTAATAAAAACTAAGTTATAGCAAGAGAGAGAATAGAAATATTCTCTCTTTTTTTTGTTTTTGTTGCGAACAAGTGTTTACAAATGATTTTTTTTATGATATACTCATCATGAAAAAATAAGGAGGTTTAAAAGTTGGATAAATCAAATAAAAATTATGATAATGTCTACATTGCAATTGATTTAAAAAGTTTTTATGCCTCTGTAGAGTGCATGGAAAGAGGTCTTAATCCACTTACTACTAATCTTGTTGTTGCAGATAGTAGCAGAACAGAAAAGACAATATGTTTAGCAGTGAGTCCTTCACTTAAGCAATATGGTATTTCTGGAAGAGCAAGACTATTTGAAGTAGTGCAAAGAGTAAAAGAAGTGAATCAAAATAGAAAATTTAAAGCACCGGGCAATAAATTTACTGGATCCAGCTATGATGATATTGCTTTAAAATCAAACAAAGATTTAGAACTAAGTTACATTGTTGCTCCTCCTAGAATGAAATACTATATGGACTATAGTAATAAAATATTAGATATATATTTGCAATGGTTTTCTATAGAGGATATATTTGTTTATTCCATTGATGAAGTCTTTATAGATATCACTCATTATTTAAGCACATATCAAATGACACCTCGCACACTTGCAACAAAAGTACTAAAAAATGTATTAGTAAAAACTGGTATTACCGCTACTTGTGGTATTGGTACAAATATGTACCTTGCAAAAATTGCGATGGATATTGTCGCAAAGCACATTCCAGAAGACGAAAA
>CAYYBL010000065.1:0-8141 GCA_964470175.1 uncultured Lachnospiraceae bacterium
AAAAGTTATATAATTATTTAAAAACTTTATTGGAATGTATTGAAACAAATGATGTACATTGTAAGAAAATTTCTGAAAAAGATTATGTGATTTCAATAAATCAAGAGCCACAAGTAAGAGAATTTCCTACTAATGATTTTATTGATGATTTTTATCATAATAAAGAAGAAGAAATTGAGTTTGTAAATACTAGAAATAATTTATTAAAAATAGTTTCATCATACTTAAAAAAAGTATATAAAAAAGTTGAAAATATAAATTCTAAGCTTAAGGAATGTGAAAATAAAGATACATATAAGCTTTATGGTGAACTTCTTACTGCTAATTTGTACAAGTTAAACTCAGATGATAATTTTGAGTCTATTGAGCTTGAAAACTATTATGATAATAATAATGCCATAAAAATCCCTCTAAACAAAAGCTTAAGTATTAAAGAAAATATTGATAAGTATTTTAAAAAATATAATAAATTAAAAAATGCTCTTCTTGTCATATCAGACCAAAAAAGAGAGGCCGATCAAGAGCTAAATTATATAAACAGTATTGTTTTTTTACTTGGAAATGCTAAGAACTTATATGATTTAAATGAAATATATGAAGAAATGGTTATGACCTTAAAGATAAAGTCAAAACAAATTCAAAAAAATGAGTCTTCTAAAAAAAATACTGATAAACCAAATCTAAATTCTATAGAATTTAAAGGATATACCATTTATATCGGTAAAAATAATATTCAAAACGATTATATTAGCATAAGAATGTCCAAATCAAATGATATATGGTTTCATGCTCAGAAAATACATGGATGCCATGTATTACTTAAAAATCCAAATAACGTTGAGATTGATGAAATTCCTGATGATGTGTTATATAAATGTGCTGAATTTGCTAAACAAAATAGCAAAGCAGAAAAAAGTGTTAATGTACCGATAGATTATTGCTACGCAAAGTATGTAAAAAAACCTTCTGGAAGTAAACCAGGAATGGTTATTTACAACAATTTTAAAACAATAATAGTAAAATAAAAAAAGACATTTAAATTATAGGAATTGTCTGCGAAATTCCTATAATTTAAAGCCTTCGGCCAACATTGCACACAAATTTACTTCGTAAATTTGGCGCAACGAACAAAAACGGGGACGTTTGACAATAGTTGTGTTTATTCAGTATAGCATAATGTCCCCTTTTGTTCTCTATTATTTTTTATTTATTTACTATATCGTATACATCTTGAGCAATCAATAGTTCTTCGTTAGTAGGAACAACGTAAATATCTGCTTTTGATCCTTCTTTTGATATTTTCATTTCTTTTCCCTTTTGATTGTTTAGTTCAGTATCTATATATATTCCAAAGCACTCTAAATATTTACAAATTCTTTCTCTTTCTTCTAAACCATTCTCTCCTATTCCACCTGCAAATGAGATAACATCAACTCCTTGAAGTGTAACAATAAATTTAGCTATGTATTGAGCTATAATATATGCTCTACTATCAAGTGCAAGCTGAGCTCTTTCATGGCCATTTGCAGCTGCTTCTTCTATATCTCTAAAATCAGCAGATATACCTGATACTGCAAGTGCACCTGATTTTTTATTAATTATATCATTCATTTCATCAGGAGTATAATTATATATCTTCATTACCATTGGAATTATTGATGGATCAATATCTCCTGAACGTGTTCCCATTGGTATTCCAGCAAGTGGTGTCATTCCCATTGTAGTATCCATTGATTTACCATCTTTAATTGCACAAAGTGATGCGCCTTGTCCTAAATGACAATTTATTATTTTTAAATCATTTCTACCATATATTTCTGCAAGTCTTTGTGCAACATATCTATGAGATATACCATGAAAACCATATTTTCTTATTTTATGTTTTTCATAATATTCATATGGCAATTGATATAAATATACTTTTGGTTCCATTGTTTGATGGAAGCTTGTATCAAATACTGTAATCATTGGAGTATTTGGAAGAAGCTTCATACATGCTTCAATTCCAGCTAGACTTCCTTTATTGTGTACTGGTGCCATTTGAAGATTTTGCTTTAATTCTTCATGCACTTTTTCATCAACTAAACATGATTTTATAAGATTTACTCCGCCATGAACAACTCTATGACCTACTCCACCTATTTCATCTAGAGATTTTAATATTTTGTATTCATCTGATATAAGTAAATTAAGTATTTCTGCTATTCCTTCTTCAAAATCTTTTGCAGGATGATCAAATTTTATCTTCTCACCATTTATTTTTATCGTTAGTTTTGAATTTGGTGTTCCTATCATTTCGTAATTACCTTTTGTAATTAGTTTATGGTTTTTCTTATCTTCCATATCAATTAGTTGATATTTGATTGAAGAACTCCCACAATTTAAAACAAGTATTTTCATATTTACCTCCTAAATTTTATCTATTTATACTTTCTACTAATCTTTTTGTATCTCTTGCAATAACCATTTCTTCATCTGTAGGAATAACAAAAGCAGCGATTTTTGAATCTTCTGATGAAATTTTTGTATCTGAAGAACTATTTTCATTTCTAGTATCATCAATTTTAAGTCCCATCCATTCTAGATCATTACAAATCATTTTTCTGATACTAGATTGATTTTCTCCTATGCCTCCTGTAAACACAACTGCATCTAAACCTCTAAGTGATACTGCATATTTAGCTATAAATTGTGCAATTGTTTGAGTAAATATATTAATTGCAACTTTTGCATTTGAATCTGAATCTTCTCGTGAAGCTTTTTCAATATCTCTAAAATCTGGATGAAGGCTTGTAATGCCATATAATCCTGATTTTTTATTTAATAATTCATTTGCTTCGCTTGGAGAAAGTTGGCTTTTTTCCATAATTGCTGTAACTACTGATGGATCTAAATCACCTGAACGAGTAACCATCGGTATCCCACCTAGAGGTGATAGTCCCATAGATGTATCTATTGACTTTCCACCATTTACAGCACAAATTGATGCTCCTTGCCCTAAATGACATGTGACAATTTTAAGATTTTCAATAGGAATGCCCATCATTTTGCTACACACATCTGATACATATCTATGTGATGTACCATGAGCACCATATCTTCTTATTCTGTATTTTTCATAATACTCATATGGAATAGGAAATAAATAATTTTCCTTAGGCATAGTTTGGTGAAAAGCTGTATCAAAAACAACACTCATTGGTACACCTGGCATAGCCTTTTGACAAGCTCTTATTCCAAGCACAGCAGCTGGATTGTGAAGTGGTGCTAAATCAGCACATATAATAATCTTTTCAATTACTTCTTCTGTTACAAGTACTGATTCTGAAAAAAGTTCACCTCCATGTACAATCCTATGTCCTACAGCTGTAATTTCACTTAAGTCTCTTATAACTCCATATTCTTCATTTGTAAGTTGTTCTAGTACTATTTTTAATGCTTCTTCATGATTTGAAACAGGTATGTCTAATACATAACTTTTATCAGAAACTTTATGAGTGATGAATGATTCTTGTTCACCTATTCTTTCAAAGTTTCCTTTTGCAAGAAGATTTTCGCCATCCATATCTATTAGTTGATATTTTAAAGAAGAACTTCCACAATTTATAACTAAAATTTTCATTATTTATACTCCAAAATATATTTTATTGTGCTTGTACACATGTAATTGCTATTACACCAGCTATATCTTCTGCAGAGCATCCTCTTGATAAATCATTTACTGGCTTTGCTATACCCTGACATAATGGTCCATAAGCTTCTGCATTTGCAAATCTTTGAGTAAGCTTATATCCTATATTTCCTGAGTCTAGATCTGGAAATATAAGAGTGTTGCAAGTACCAGCAACAGTACTATCTTTTGCTTTGCTCTTTGCAACTTCAGGAACAATTGCAGCATCTAGTTGTAATTCACCATCTGCTTTAAGCTCAGGATATGTTTCATGAAGTAAATTTGTAGCATTTACTACTTTTTCTGTAAGCTCTGAATGAGCACTTCCTTTTGTAGAATATGAAAGCATTGCAATTCTAGATTCTCTACCAACAAGTCTTTCATAACTTTCACTTGATGATTTTGCAATCTCAACAAGTTCTTCTGCAGTAGGATTTTGATTTAAACCAGAATCAGCAAAGATATATACTCCATCATCTGTTCCATATCTACAATTTGGAACAACCATCAAGAAAAATGCAGATACAAGTTTTGTACCAGGTGCTGTTTTTAATATTTGTAGTGCGGGTCTTAATGTATCTGATGTTGAATGTATAGCCCCTGAAATAAGACCATCAGCTTCATTCATTTTAAGCATCATCATTCCAAAGTATACTTCATTTTTAACAAGTTCATGTGCTTGTTCTAAAGTCATACCTTTTTCTTTTCTAAGTTCATATAAATTTTCAGCATAGTAATCTTTTTTATCTGATTCTAGAGGATCTACTATGGTAGCTTTTGATAAATCAAGTCCATTTTCAGATGCCATACTATTTATGCTATCTTTATTTCCAATTAAAACAATTTCTGCATAACCTTCTCTAAGAGCTGTATCTGCAGCCTTAAGTGTACGTAAATCACTTGCTTCTGGCAAAACTATTTTCTTCATATTTTGTCTTGCCCTTTCTTTCATAGAATTAATAAAATCCATATTCTACCTCCATTATAATTATAATACAAATTTATTTTATCCATAAAAAGAACAAAAGGGGACATTATGTAATATTGAAAGGATAAATCAAATGTCAAACGTCCCCGTTTTTTCTCTGCATAACTTATCCGTACCTCACATTCGTTCGAACGGCTAAGAAATGTTCGTCGCGCCAAATTTACGAAGTAAATTTGTGTGCAATTTTTGTTTTCTTTATATTATAGGAAAATGTTTTGCATTTTCCTATAATATAAAGAAATGTTTGAAATCATTCTTCAACTTTTTCAAACATTTCCTTTCCTACACCACAAAGTGGGCATACCCAATCTTCTGGTAAATCTTCAAATTTTGTTTTCTCTACTTCTTCATCATATATATAACCACATACTGTACATTTGTATTTCATAAAAACCTCCTAGATATAATATAATTAGTGAGTTCTGTAACCATCTGAAATTATATCATAGAGTTTTTTTAAAGTAAAGAAAAACTATTTTGTGTCATTTTGTTCTTTATATCTTTTTATTTTCATGGTAGATGTTTTTTCGAATTCGGTCTCTTTTATTTCTAGACCTTTAATTGCTTTGTATGATGTAAGCTTTTTATTAGTTTCTTTCATATATTTCCATAATAAATCATATATTTCATCAGATGACATATCTCCATGTAATTCTTTTATTTTGTCATAATTTGGTACAACCTTTGCTGTAACTATAAGTTCTTTTTGATCTCTTTTACTTCCTTCTTCTGGCTCTTTTCCATAAATCATGACTTCTTTAATCTCATCATATTTTTCAAGAATCATTTCTATTTCTTCTGGATATATATTTTTACCATTTTGTGTAACAATTACATTTTTGCTACGACCAGTAAGGTATACAAAACCATCTTCATCAAGATAACCAATATCGCCTGAATGAAAATATCCTTCGTCATCAATTACCTTTTTAGTTTCTTCTTCCATCTCATAATATCCAAGCATTAAAGTTGGTGTTTTTATGAGTATCTCACCTTCTCCATTTTCATTTGGATTTAAAATCTTAAAGTGTGATTGTACGATAGGCAATCCTGCAGCTGAGGCATTTATCTTATAGTCTGGAGTTACAGCTGAAATTGGAGCTGTCTCAGTAAGACCATATCCTTGAAGGAAAATCATTCCAATATCTTGAAGCCATTTTCCAACTTTTGGATCAATTGGTGCAGCGGCAGAAACTATTATTCTAAGATTTCCTCCAAGATTATCATATATGCTTTTAAATACTTTCTTTTTTATATCTATACCTGCAACTTTTAGTGCATTTGTCATATGTATCATTGTATTTACTAATACATCTTTTTTACTTTTTGTTATTTTTTCATTTATCTTTTTATACAATGTTTCTATAAGCAATGGAACGGCAAGCATAACAGTAGGCTTTGCTTCCATCATATTTGGAACAATATATCTTAGACCTTCACAAATAGCAACGCTTGCACCTACAGACATTGGTTCTAAAAATCCTATTGTAGACTCATAGCAATGATGTAAAGGTAGTACAGAAAATAATCTATCTGTAGGATAAATCTTTACATAAGCACTGATGGCATTTAGGTTTTCAGCTAAGTTTTTGTTACATAACATTACGCCTTTTGATTGAGATGTGGTACCAGATGTAAAGAAAAGTATTTTAAATTCTTCTGGATCAACTTCAATTTTTTCAAAATTGTTGTTTCCTGATTTTAAGAGATTATTTCCAAGTTCAACAAGATTTTTTATTCCAACATCTTTTTTATCAAGAGGCTTATCTGATTTCATCTCAACAAATAAACTTATATCTTCAACACTCGATTTTAATTTTTCAATATCTTCTTGCTTTCTTGGTGAATATATAATACAAGATACTCTAGATCTTTTTACTATATTTTCAAGTTCGTTATATGGAAGTTCTCTATCTGTTGGAACAACAAGTATACCTCCACATAAGCAAGTCATATATGAAAGATACCAGTCATATTGAGTTTCGCCTATAATCATTACTCTTTTATCCTTTAGGTTGCAAATATTTATAAGTGCTGAACCAAAAGCAACAACATCATTATAGAATTCTTTATAAGTAGTTATTTTATAGTCAGTTTTATGATCTGGTTTTTCTAGTATACATGCGTTATCAGGATATTTCTGAACGTTTTCTGTAAAGGCTTCTTTTATTGTTTTGAAATGATTCATATCTTCATATGGCTTATTTCTCTTCTTTACAGGTTTTTGAGCTAATTTTTCATAATCAATTTTGCTTAGTTCTTCTTCAGTGTTATCAAAACTTATTTTAAAATCGTTGAATGTAATTCTTGGTATCTTAAAATCTCTTAAACTCATTTTATACACCTTTCTATTTTAACTTTTTTATTCTCTCAATTGCTTCAATTGTATTTTCTCTGCTTCCAAAAGCAGTAAGTCTAAAATAACCTTCTCCACTAGGGCCAAATCCACTTCCTGGTGTTCCAACAACACCAACTTCATTTAATAATTTGTCAAAAAACTCCCATGAAGTAATTCCATCTGGCAATTTTAGCCATATATATGGTGCATTTTTTCCACCATACACTGTAAATCCTGCATTTTCAAGTCCTTCTCTAATGACTTTTGCATTTTCCATATAATAATCTATGTTTTCTTTTATTTCTTTTTGGCCATTTTCACTATAAACAGCTTCTGCAGCTCTTTGTACTGGATAAGATACACCATTAAATTTAGTACATACTCTTCTATACCAAAGTGAATTTAGACTTACTTTTTCACCAGATTTTGTATAACCATATAATGATTTTGGAATAACAACATAAGCACATCTTACACCTGTAAAACCAGCTGTTTTAGAAAAACTTCTAAACTCTATTGCAACTTCTTTTGCTCCTTCAATTTCATAAATACTATGTGGTATATCTTCTGTAATATAAGCTTCATAGGCAGAATCATACAATATTATTGATTTATTTTCTTTTGCGTAATCAACCCATTTTTTAAGATCTTTTTTTGAAAGAGTTGTTCCTGTAGGATTATTAGGAAAACAGAAATAAATCATATCTGGTACTTCTTTTGGAAAATCTGGTACAAAATTATTTCCTGCTTTTGTAGGCATATAGATAATTTTTTCAAATTTTCCATTTTCAAATTTCCCAGCTCTTCCTGCCATAACATTTGTATCAAGGTATACAGGATATACTGGATCAGTAATTGCAACTTTATTTGAAATACCAAGTATATCTCCTATGTTTCCACAATCACATTTTGCTCCATCTGAAACAAATATTTCATCTTTTTCAATGTCTATGCCTCGTTTTTCATAGTCATATTTTACTATTTTTTCTCTTAAAAAATCGTATCCTTGTTCTGGACCATAACCCCTAAAGGTGTCTTTATTTCCAAGTTCTTCTACAGCCTTTTTCATTGCATCAACAACAGTCTGAGAAATTGGCCTTGTTACGTCTCCTATGCCAAGTTTAATGATTTTTTTATCTGGATTT
>CAYYBL010000066.1:0-8062 GCA_964470175.1 uncultured Lachnospiraceae bacterium
AATATTTACATTGTTTCTATTAATTGCTGCATTTGTTGTTTGAATTTCTGCTGTGTTTACAATCATTAAATTATCAATTAGGTTTCTAAATACATTTTTAAATGTAACTGTAAAACTACTTGATTTATTTACATCTATACCAGTTGTATTTACAAATATGTACTTACCTGTTCCAGTGGTCTTTAAAGACCATCCATTTTCATTTCCAGTTGATACGTATTCCAATTCATTAGTTTTAAACATATCAGAAATATCTACAGAATAAAGTTTTCCATCTAATTCTTTACTTACACCAGTATTTTTAACTGTAATTTTGTATACTATTATGTCTCCAACTTCTGTAGTAAGATTACTTTGACTACTTACATTTACGCCACCTATACTAACAACATCTTTAATTACATCGCTCGTGTATTTTCTAATTGTAATGCTATCTAATGAAGTAAGTACTGATCCATCTACTAAATAGCTTTTTTCTTCTGAATTAGATCTGTTGGTTATACTTGTAATATTAGTTGTATTTGTAAATACTTCATTTATCTTGCAATGTTTCTTTACTCTAAATCTAATATTAAAACTATAAGTATTATTTATAGAAACTAAATTACTTGAAGAAATCGTAAGCTTTCCATTTCCTCCTGACACAGTTACCCCTGAATCTGCACCTACATACTCAATTTCATCTTTGTTATATAAATCTTCTAAAACAAATTTTACACTACCGAAACTAACTGCATTACCTAAATTCACAATCTCCATCTTGAATGACACAATATCTCCTGTTTCTACATAAACAACTGGAGTTTTATTTGAACTTCTATTAAATGTTTCTTTTCCTTTAATTGATGCATTGTATTCATAAGATACTTCTGCTACACTCTTTATAACTTTAACTTTATAAACTCTCAAATAGAATGTATCCTGTGATGAAGTTACGCTTTGGTTGTTTAATATACTATCTACAAGCTTATCATTTACATTCTTGATATTTGATACTGTAACTTTATTTGTTATAGCATCATTTGTTTTTGAATATTTTTTTACTTTAAATACGACCGTGATTTCCGTACTTTGCGTTGGCGCAAGTTCTTTTGATACATCAAATACTAACGTACCTGCTGTATTTGTTCTTAAATTCCATTCACTTGGTTTATTAACACTCACATATTCTAATTCTGCTGAATTGTATTTATCTGTCACAGTATAGCTTTTTAAATTTCCAAAATTATCAGAATCAGTTCCTGAATTTGTGACTTTTATTTTGTATGTTACCTTATCTCCTGTTTCAGCATATACTGTTGTACTTGCTTTATTTGCATCTGTTCTACCAGATCCATCATAATCTGTAACAGAACCGTAGCTTATTTTATTTATTGTTTTAGAAATATGAATCCTATATTCCTTGATTTTATTCTTAGCTTGAGCTTCTTTTGTTCCTTGTACAAGATTTATAGAACTATTATAAATTATTTTACCATGGTGGTTTTGTATTTCTGTGATTTTTGCAACTGTAATAATCGTTTTTCCGCTATCTGGCATATCATCCACTCTAACTTCTATTGTATGAGTATCTGATCCATTAAGACCTAATGAAGAAATAGTGTAATTTAAATCTCCTGAAGTTTTTGTTACGCATGATGGTATACTAATAGAAACCTTTACATTACGCACTTCTCCCATATTTCCACCATGTCCATTATTCTTTACTACTACTTTATATTTAATGATATTACCTATTTCTACAGCACCCGATGGCGTATTTGTAATACTTATATCTACTTTATATGTTTTCATATACACATCTGCATATGCCTTTAAAACACTGTCGTTAGATACAGCTATATTTGATGAAACAGTTGCTTCAACATTATTTCTAATGGTTCTTGTAGTATCATAGTAGTTGTCTGAAATAACTTCAAATTTCAATGTTACCCAACCATCAGCATTAGCGTTTCTGCTAATATTCATTGAAACACTACCTGTTGCTTGACTTATACCTGAATATGATAATCCTGAACTTGAAACTACTCCTACATATTTAAGCTCTGCTTGATTAAAGCTATCAGTTAATTTAAATGAAGTTATAGTTCCTTTGACACCTATCTTATAAACTACATTACAACCTTTTTCTACATATGTTTTATTTCCTGTATTACCATCTACAGAATATACACCTTTACTTATAAATAATTTATTATTATCAACTTTCCAAATAACCTCATTTGAAATAGGAATCCTTGTACCTCTTATTAATACTTGTGATTGGCCATCACCTCTAGCTGCTGCTGCAATATGACAAGCTTTGGCTTGATATAGATTCATAGAGTGAACTACCTTTATTTCTACATAATTACCACTACTTGGAACACCTATCTGATATTTATATTTATCACCTAATGCTCCGTTTCTTATGTTTTGTGTTTTCCATCCATTATGCTTATAATATAGAGTTCCTTTATATTTTTTAAAAGAACCACCACTTTTTTTAACCCACAATACATAAGTATTATTTATTATATTAGATGACTCTCCTCCTTTATATCCACTCGTTCTTACTGTAGATATACCCACACCTCCTGCTGTTGCATCAACTGCTTTGTCATATCCTGAAGCTTTGGCTACTTTGACAGGGTTGTCTTTATTATTATCGACAAATGACATATACGCAGTTGCGTTTTGGTTTGCCGTATAATTTAAACTCGTAGATTGACCTGCACTAAATGAAATACTTGTTGCGTAGCCTCCCATAACCTTTTGATAGTTTGTCTTAAATGTTCCATTATTACGTAATAAATAAGCAATTGTTGTTTTTCCACCAGAATATGTGTTTTCATTCATATAATATCCTATGTATGCCATATAAGCAGAATACTTATTAGTCTCTGTATGATGTCCTCCATTTCTAGCCTTGCTGTATGCCTTTCTTGGTGATTTTCCATTCTTATTAAATACCGATGCAGCATATAAATATCTTTGATTCCAATTATTTTGATGATATGAATCCAAATTACACCACTCTACACATTGTAAAGTAGATCTACCTTCATTGTATAACCACCTTTCATATTGTCCTAAATCTGATAATAGGCTAGTATCAGCTGATAGATATGATGAATACGCACCAGTTGTCCAATTAGTCATAAGTCCACTATAACTTACATACTGATTTTTATATGTATACGCACTAATTCCTACTATAGCCATTATTAATGAGATTATTACTTTTTTGCCTAGTTTTATTCCCTTTGCGTATTTTGTATATATGAATATTATAACAATACATACTAATAATATAATTAAAAGTACTATTAGTATTTTGCTCGTTTTCTTATTTATTTTGAAAGTATTTTCAGAGTTATTGTTTTCTTCTAATTTATCCTCTTCACTACTGAAATTACTTGTACTTACTATTTCTGCTTTATTTAATAATTCATTTTTATCACCTTTTGAAACTTTTTTCGTAATCACTAAATCTATGATTTCTGATTCATCTGGTGCAATTAGTTTATCCACTAATTTATCAGTGTATGCTTTTCCATCTGCTGAAAGGCTCCATGTTGACTGACTTGTATTTGAAATTTCAAATCCTTCTGGTATTTGATCTCTTAGTTGATTTACATATCCTTCAATATTTCCTGTATTTTTTACTTCTATTTCATAGTTTATTTCTATCTCTTTGCTATCTGATCCGATTTCCAATGAATCTATACTATTTTCATTTAAGTCATATTCTTCAATGATTTCTTGCTTATCATTTTTAAGTGTAATTCCTTTTATCCTTGAGTCTATAGATAAATCAAAATTATCCTTTTCTATAAATCCAAAATTATAATTTTTATAATCCTTGTTTAAAGCCACAACATCTGATATAGCACAGTTTACATCTGTACCATCAACCAATACCACTCCATTTGTGCCATATGAAGCATTTCTATAAAGGACATTATTTTTCATATATGAAGTAGTTTGATATTTACTTTCATCATATACAATTGCAATTATGTACTCTCCTTCATCTAAATTATAAAATTCATAATTTCCTTCATTATCTGAGAATACTCTTTGAACATATTCTTCATTTATGTCTTTATAAAGTCTTACTTCAACATTTGAATAGTCTGTATCATTATCATCCAAACTTCCATTATTATTTTTGTCTATAAAAATCTTGCCTTTAATTGAGTAAGTACCATCTTCATAAATTGCTTCTTTTCCTATATTTCTATTTTTTGCAAACTCTAATAATGAATATTCATCTTCTAGTGAATATTTATAATCTCTCACATTTTCACTTAATTCTCTAAATTCTGATAATTCTTCTTCCCCTACGACTAACTCATCTGCTATACCATCTTCTGCAATTTCTTCATCTTCAATGCTTTCCGAATCTATGATATTTACACTATGTGTAAACTTAGGCAAAACTGTCTCTTCACCATGGTTTGAAACCACTATTTGATTTTCTAATATAGTATAATCCACATCAGGAATGTCTGTATCAACAACTTCACCTACCACTTCTACTTTTGCAGATTTACCAACATCCAAAAATAGTGTATCGTAAACAGTTTGTCCTTGAAAATTACCTTCAACCGTTTCTCCATCTTCATACGTTATAGTAACTTTTTGTATTTCAAAGTTTTCTGGCAATAAATCTTCTATTTGTACATCTGAATACACTAATCCTGTATTTTTAATATTTAATGTATACACTAGTTGCTCGCCTAGTTCCAATTTGTCTGATTCTGGTACACTCACAGATGCATTTGTATCAAATGTTGTATAACTTTGATATATTTCTTTTACGAATTTATTTGATTTATATAGCTTATCATTATACATACTTTCAGCATAAAAACTCGCTTCTTCTTTCATTTTGTTAAGATCTATACTAGTAGTACTTAATTCAAATTGTATTCTTTTCTCTTCATTTGCTGCAATTTCGTTTATATTGAATTTAACTAAATTATAATCTGATAAATCTGTAATTTTTATGTTAATATTATTGATTTCTTGTGTAACATCTTCTATTTTTACAAGTTTTGACATATAAAACTCAATAGGGATATTTTCTATATCTCTATCAGTTAAATTCTTTACTGTCATCTCTAATTTATACAAACTATCATTATATATTTTGTTTTCAGCAGTATACTCATAATATCCATTTTGAACTTTTATAGAAATTTCTGCATCGTTTATATCATTTTTAATCGTACAGAACTCTTTTTTATCCTTATCGATATTTGTTTCTATTATTCCATATACTTTTGGATCATCTATGTCTTCTAATCTATCTTTCGCAACAATTTTATATGTAAATACTTTTTCTTCATTTGGAGATAAATCAAAAATATCTTTTTCTTCTGAATGACTACCATCCGTGTCTTCTTTCCATTTTCCTGATGATACTTCTTGCCCACTATAAAATTCTACTCTTTGCTCTGAATAATAGTAGTACATATTTCCAAGATGTGGCTTAAATGTCATGCTTACATTACCGATACTATTTTCTGTATTGTTTTTTACGTAAACATCATAAGTAACAATATCTCCCTCATTTACGGCCGTATTTTCATCTATTTCTTTTTCTCCAACATATGCTTTTGTTGCTATAGATAAAGAGTTTCCTTCATCTATACTCTCTACATTTGGTATGTCTTCAATAGTAACACCTTTTTTCTCTGTTTCAAATGTCATTTTTGAAGATTCTGTTATATCTTCATCATTAAACTTATAATCCACGATAAATATACCATTCAAAGATTGGTTATAATCTATATCTGCTGGCAATTTTATATCAAAATCTAATGATACTTTTTCACCTTTTTTCATCTGACCATTTTGCACAACAATCTTGAATGATTTCATTTCAGAAATATCTAATGGATTTTGTACCCAGCTGTCATCACTCGCTTCTGCATTATTTTTTTCTGAATAGAATATATTTGCTAGTATTCCACTTACATTAACTTCTGATAAAAATTTTGTATTTACAAGATTTTCTAGTTCTTTTCCATTTTGGTCTACTGCCCCTATTGCTGGTATTCTTCCTATTATGCTTACATCCTCTATCTCTTTATTGTAGTTATTTAAAATCTCATAATTTACTTTTACATTTTTTTCTCCGCTCTTAACAGCTATTTTTCCTACATTAAACTCATTATTGTAGTTAGATATTACTTCATTCTCATTAAATCCAGAAACATCTAATTTTCTTAATAATACGTTTCTTGATGTATACTGAATCACATATCTTTCACTATCTAATCCATTTTTCTCATAGTTACTTATCGTACCTATTTCATTCGTATAAGTATAATTTATGTTGGTACTTGTATTTGGAAGCATCTCATTTAAACCTATATCCATGTTTACAAGCACCTTTGTATCTGTCATTTCACTGTATGGATTATAGGTTTGATTTATTCCAAGTAAATCTATTTCTAATGTTTTTTCTCCTGTTTGTCTTTCTATTATTTCCCAAGTACTTACCTCTATGCCATTTCCATTTACTATCTTTATGTCTTTTATATCCATTGTTTTTATGTCTGCAGGGAAATCTATGTTAATCCTTGGATTTTGGAATATTTCATTTGATTCACCATTATTTCTGATTGTTATGTAAAAATTCACATTATTTAGAGATTCTGTTGATAACTTATTATTATCAGCAAACAAACTCATTTTATATGATGTATCTTCTAGTGTAATTGTATTTTCAAATGTTAGTTTTTCTCCTTTTATCTCATCACTAGTATTTAGAATATTCTTTTTGCCATGGCTAATTGTATTTACATCTAGTAATTTCGTTTCCTCTAGTATATTCTCTTCTACATCCTCTATTTCTATGTTGCTTTCAGCCTCATTAACTTCTTCTATTTCAATATTGCTTTCCATGTTGCTTAAAACTTCAGTTTCTTCTTCATCTTTTATTTCTATAGTGACATCTGTTTCTTCATTTTTCTCAACTTCAACAGCATCTACTCTATCTTCTACCATAAGTGTATTATCTATTTCGCTATCATTTGTATCTGCAACATCATTTTCTTCAACTTTCAATTCAGATAGTGATTCTGGGATAGCTAATGTGTCTTCACTATCTTCTTCCACACTCTTAGTAATAACGCCCGTTATCTCTATTTCATTTCTGATTTTATCTAGACTTCTTATTTGCACACTATCAAGTACAAGATCTTGAGTAATTGCCTTCTTTAACTCAAGTTTGAATTTTCCATCAGCCTTTATTCCTTCAATTTTCACTCTTATATTTTTTATGCCTTTTATAAAATCTAACTCAAATTTATTCTCTTTTTTGGTCAAATTTTTATCTATAATTGCTATTTCTTCATTGTTTTCATCTAAAACTATTATCTTACCTTCATCTGAAAAGACACTCTCAAATTCTGCAGCATTAACAGAAATTCCCCTATAATCAAGGTAATCACTTAAATTTATTACTGTTTCATCCTTTGAAACCATTTCATTCTTATCATCGATAATTAGGCTTTCAATATCCTTATGATTTCTAATTTCAATATTTAAAAAGTTTGTGAAAACAAAGTCATTTTTATTTTGTGACATCAAATTAGCAAGTAGTATACCTTTATATCTACTTGTACTATCTAACTTTGATTCAATTTCAAAATACTCATTTTTCTTAATATTGTCACTTTTCTCTTCATCACTCACCAGTGTTTCAATATCAATGTCTGTAGCGTAAGAGTAGTTTCCCCACAATGATACTGGAAGTGTATAAGAAAATAGATTTATTGCTATAATTGTCAAAATAAGTATTTTCCTTAGAAGTTCTTTCATCTTCCTCTTCCTTTCTAATCATCAAATTACCATATTTATGAAAATATACAATTTCATTGATATTTCAATATTTGCATTATTTTACGGAAAAATCCACTGTATATTTTTATCAATTCCATTAATTTTATGTAAAAATATTTTTAAAAAACCTGTTTTTTCTTACGTATACATGTTTTTCTGTAATACAAAAAAAGATGTAATAATATACATCTTTTAAATAAACTTTTTATTTTAAATTAAATAT
>CAYYBL010000067.1:0-7965 GCA_964470175.1 uncultured Lachnospiraceae bacterium
ATGCTAAACGAATGATAAATTCAAAAGCAAATGGACGTGGTGAAATTTCGGAATTGTTAATAACAAATTATGAAGGTCAAGAAGAATGGGTAGATCAAAAAAATTCTATTATGAAAGTGATGATTTCAAATTAATATATGATGATACTTTTAAAGCAATTAAAAAATTTGATGATAAAACGATTGATATGATATTTGCTGACCCACCATATTTTTTGTCGGATAATGGTATTACATGTAATGGTGGAAAAATGGTAAGTGTTAATAAAGGAAACTGGGATAAAGCACTTTCATTAAAAGATAAACATAAATTTAATAGGAAATGGATTTGTGAATGTTACAGAGTGTTAAAAGATAATGGAACAATTTGGATTAGTGGCACGTTGCACAATATTTATTCTATTGGAATGGCTTTAGAAGAAGAAGGATTTAAGATTATAAATAATATTACTTGGCAAAAAACAAATCCACCACCGAATTTGGCTTGTAAAACATTCACTCATTCTACAGAGACAATATTATGGGCTAAAAAAGATTTAAAAAATAATAAATATACTTTTAATTATGATTTGATGAAAGAATTAAATGACAATAAGCAAATGAAAGATGTTTGGACTACATCTTTAACTAAACCTTCTGAAAAGAAACAAGGAAAGCACCCAACACAGAAGCCTTTAGAAATTTTAGATAAAATAATTTTAGCTTCAACAAATGAAGGAGATATTGTACTAGATCCTTTTTGTGGAAGTAGCACAACTGGAATTTCTGCTATAAAACAAAAGAGAAATTATATTGGGATTGATAGTGAAAGGGAATATTTAGATTTATCCATAAGAAGATATAATGAAATTAAGGAGAAATAAATAATGAAAAGAAATTTTGGTGAATGGCTTTTAACATTTACAGATAGTATTGCAGATTATAAATATTATACAGATTTTAAAACAATATATGAGAATGCAAATACTTATAAAGTTGAATTAAATATTTTAAATTCACTTGTTGGAAGTAAAAATATTGAAAACGAGTTTTTAACTTTAGTAAAAAAATATCCAGAAACATTAAAATGTATTCCTACACTTTTAGCTGTAAGACAAAATGAAATTCTAATTACAGATGTTGAAGGTAATAAATTTAACTATGATTTTAAAAATCCTAACTATGATTTAAATCAATATGGTGTTTTTTTGAAAGAAACAGGATTATTTGATTTAATAAGTAATCATATAGTTAATAATTTATATGACTATGTTTTGGGAGTTGAGTCGGGTTTAAATTCAAATGCAAGGAAAAATCGTGGTGGACATTTGATGGAAGATCTTGTGGAGAATTTTATAAAAAAAGCAGGATTTACAAAAGATATAAATTATTTCAAAGAAATGAAGTTGGAAGAAATTGAAAATCGTTGGAAATTAGATATGTCTTTTATTAGTAATAATAATCAAGCTTCTAAACGATTTGATTTTGTTGTGAAAACAGATAAATGTATTTATGGATTTGAAACTAATTTTTATGCTAGTAGTGGTTCAAAATTAAATGAAACTGCTAGAAGCTATAAAATGATTGCTGAAGAATCTAAAAATGTAGTCGGATTTAAATTTGTTTGGATTACAGATGGTTTTGGTTGGTATTCTGCAAAGAATAATTTACAAGAAACGTTTGATGTTATGGAAGAAATATATAATATATATGATATGAAAAATGGAAAATTGAAAGAATTATTGAAATAAGCAAAAATATAATAAAACTCTCTTGAAGAATCAAGAGAGTTTTATTTTTTTGCTTGAAGTAAATTAATAGAAAGCTTGACAGAGCATGTGCAATAGCCAATAAAAGAACAAATTTTTTGAGATATTTTGGGATAATTGAAGATTATTTGTGTTTTTTGGGGATAAATAAACGGATTAATCATATATATGGTAAATATATAATAAAAAATGCTTAAGTGATTTTTTTGAAATAAGACTGGGAAATATTGATAATACTTAGTTGTATCGACTGCATGAAAATAATAATTCGAGCTTTTTCAAGCTTATTCGAGCATTTCAGTTTTTATAAAAACAACGTGCTAATATAAAGATAAAGGAAATGGGAAAGGCGAACAGAAATTTCACCCTTTTCTACACTTTTTAACCTTTATCTACCCTTAATAAGTCAAAACGGAAAATACATGCTAACATGGATATAAATAAAGCATTAAATGGTTTTATTCTCAGACTCAGTATAGTTGTAAAAAAATATGGGAAATGAAAAATACTGAATGGAAAAACTTGAGAATAAAGCTTTAATGATACATCTTTAGAAAGTAATTACAGAAAGCTATTTGCTTTCTGTAAGATATCTAAAGTCCGGACTTTAGATACTATAAAATTAATTATTTATTTGTTTAGAATGCTAGCACTAAATGAATAAATATATTGATTTTATAGACAATATTTTTAAAAGAATTTCGCAACTGAGAAAATCTAAAAAATATTGTAAGGGGTATCGGGGCTTGCCCTGATCATACAGAGGAACTTTGTTCCTCTAGTATGTTAGAGCAATAATTTGCTTGCGAGTTATTAGGGTGAGTCTTGATACTTTGAATTTGAGTTAGACTTCGAAGCTAATCTCAAATAAAAAAGAAAGGAACAAGAAAAACGTATGAATTATGCAATTATTAGAAATACCAAATATACATACGATCAATTAAATCTTGTTTATAGACACAATGAAAGAAAAAATACAAATTATTCAAATACAGATATAAATACACAATCTCACGAGAATTATGCTATTAAGAAATGTAATATGCCATATACAAAAATGCTTAAACAAATAATAAATAAATATGAGCTTCAGGGAAGAATAAAAAACACTTCAAATGTTGCTTGTGAATATATCATAACAGCTAGTCCAGAATTTTTTATTGGTAAGTCAAAAGATGAAGTAAAAAGATTCTTTGAGAGTGCATATAAGTTTGTAAGTGGTTATAAGAATTTGGGAGAAGAAAATATTATTTCTGCTAAAGTCCATATGGATGAATCAACACCACATATGCATTTAGTATATATTCCAGTAGTCCACAAAATAGATACAAAAAGTGGAAAAGAATATAGCAAATTATGTTGTAGTGATTTTTGGAAAGGTAAGAACAGCTATAAGATGCTACAAGATAATTATTATAAGTATATGGTAAGATCAGGATTTAAATTAGATCGTGGTGATACAAAAGATAATGAGCATTTGAAAATATCAGATTTAAAAAGAATAACAACTTATGAAATGCAAAAATATGAAAAAGAAATGCTTGAATTAGAAAAAGAAATTGATACAGAAGATAAAGAAATTCTTAAACGAGAATATAAAAGAGTAATAAAAAAATATAATACTTTAGCTACTAAATATTCGAGAATCAAAACAATAAGTGATAATGCATTATTTAAAGCAGAAGAAGTTGAACTTGAATCAAAACTACTTAAAGAAGAAAATAAAGAACTAAATAAGGAAGTTTCAAGATTAAAACACTTTATTGATAGAGCATTCTTATGTGTGAGTGTCCTATTTGATTATCCAATAGATAGATTTAAAAGTATAGTTAATAGATTTGTAAAGGAGGATAATGAAAATGAACCAACAAGAAGAAATGAATTCAGCGATGAATATGAACAAGAAGATGACTGGCAAAGAAGAACTTAAAAACGTAATGATTGCTGAAGCTGTCAAGAAAATAAATTATCCATTTAGAAATTGGACTGTACAAGAAGTTATGAAAGATTTAAAAGTAAGTGAAGCAACAGCTAATTCAATATTTAAGAGAAAAGATTTTCCTTCTGTAAATATTGGTAAAACCAAAACTGTAACACTTCTTGCATATTTAATATGGAAAATGGATAGAAAAGAAAGCGAGGTTAATGATGATGAAAAGAAAGAGTAACCCCGCAGGATATATCTATTTCAGAAAAGACAGGAAGAAATGGGAAGCAAGATATTTTGAAATAGATCCTATTACTAATAAAAAGCATGCAAAAACACAATGCTTTGATACAGAAAGTGAGGCTGATAAATATTTATCTACTATTATGTATCAAAGAGAAAATCCATTATATATTAAAAATAATGGAATTCCATTTTGTGAATTTATGCGAAATAATTTAAAATTAAAACTTGATACTAATCAAATAACAGAAGTAACATATCATAGAAATTTACAAACAATAGAACAAATAGAAAAATTTGCTATTGGGAAAGAACGAATTGATGAAATAACAACAGATGAACTTCAAGCGTTTATGAACTTTCATAAGTATTTGAGCAATTCATCAATAAACAAGTTATATCAACAATTAGGAACAACATTTAGATTAGCAATTAATAAAGGCTATTTAATGAGAAATCCAATGCAGGGAGTTTTAAAACCTAAGAGTGATAAGCTTGATAAAAAAGTAAGAGCCTTAACATTTGATGAGCAACAAATGTTTACAGATTTTCTTTTAAATAAAAGTATTAAAGATTGTAAATATAAGAATGTATTTTTAATTCAAATGTTTATGGGATTAAGAGTTGGAGAAGCATTAGCATTGAAAACAACCGATATTGACTTGAAAAACAGAAGAATGTATATCAGTAAAACTCTAACTAAAGATGAACTTGGAAATACAATTATGGGAAAGACAACAAAAACATATGCTGGAAAAAGAGTTTTGCCTATACCTAGCTTTTTAATTGATCCATTAATAGAACAAATAGAGAATGCAGAAAGTATGGAATATAATGAAGAAAAAATGTTATTTAAGCCTGAATATGCAAGATATACAGATAGAGAAAATGCTAATACAGAGTTGAAAAGATTATTAAAACGACATTTTGGAATTAATGATATAACAACTCATAGTCTAAGACATACATATGGAACAAGATGTATTGAAGCAGGAATGCAACCTGTTGTTGTTCAAAAAATGATGGGACATACAGATGTATCAGTTACTTTAAATACATACACATCTGTATTTGATGAATTTAAGGCCAAAGAAATTGAAAAAGTTAATCAATACTTTATAAGAGAAAAAATGCTTAAAAATGTTGAACTTCTTGAAGAAGAAAATCCAATACCAGAAGATGATATTGTTATTGAAGATGATAGTATTGAAAGATAATTAAATGAGAGCGACTAGTGAAAACTGGTCGCTCTTTTTATGTTCTGACAAGCTTTCCCCCGATTTTGGGGTTTGGTTGTTTATTTTTTTCGCCAAAATTAAAAAATGTTAGATTTGGTTGTCTAAATGGGGGAAATTGTACTAGAATTTGTATGATGTTGAGAGTATTTGAAAGATGTTTATTTTAGCAAATGCTTATTTTTAGCACTTCTCGACTTTCTTGAACAAAGAAAAAATCCTCAAAATCTTGCGATTCTAAGGATTTGATGGTAGCGAGAGGGAGATTTGAACTCTCGACCTGCCGGGTATGAACCGGATGCTCTAGCCAACTGAGCTACCTCGCCATAACAAGTAATATTATACTTGCAAACTTTAGGTTTGTCAAGAGAAAAGAAAAATATTACATTTGCGTTACAATGAAAGTAAAAAATAGAATAAAAAAAAACTATATGATAAAATTTAAAAGAGAAATTTTAGGTTTATAAGTTTCCGTAAAAACTTAAATATTTATAGAAGGAAAATAATGATTGAATAATCATTATTAGGTTATTGTTATGGATAATGAAGGAAATGAGCAAAGAAACAATGAACAAGAAGGAAAAAGATATAGTGCAGTGTCAGATGATAATAGAGTTGTAAAGATAGACACACATATTTCATTGTTCCAAATTTTAATTATTGTATTATTGATTATAATTATTGGATTTCTTGTTTATTTAAATCAGAAATCAGGAGAAAATATTGGAAAAACCAATACAAACGTTTTTTCATACAAAGATTTTGATAAAAAATATGACGAATACGATGATAAATACTACGACGAAGAGTATGATGAAGAGTATGATGAAGAAGATGACGAAGATTATTATGAGGAAGAACAATTTAATGAAAAAGAGTACGGGGATAATGTCTTTAATGCAGTAGATGAAGAGTATGTTAGTGAAGCTGATATAGAAGACTTTAAGAAAAATATAGAACCAAATATTGTTCTTAATGGAGTGTATTCAAATACAAATACTTTTTCATACAGTGTTTCAAACAATAATGTTGGAAGAAATTTGGAGGAAGCAAAATTAATAGTTGCATTTTATGATGAAGCAAATAAACTTGTAGGAATCGATGAAGCTTATTTGGATTGTATTTTAGCTCAGACAACGGCATATTTTTGTGGTATATATAATCAAGTAATGCCATACGCGAGATATGATTATAGAGTTGTTTTAAGAGAGGATGCAAGTGAATTAGTATTTGACAAAGATGCTATAATATATACTTTGGCTGAAGGAAGAGATAATTATTTTATAAATGTTGAAAGTACACAAAGAAATAATGGAGTAACAAGCATATTTTTTGCAAAGTACAAAGATGCAGCTGGAAATGTTATTTTTGTTGATAATCTAGATTCATATGTGAGTAGTTATGGTGACTATGATTTAGGAAGAGAAACTCTTTATGTAGAAAAAGAACTTTATGATAAAGATGATAAACCTGTAAAATATTCTACTTGTGAAATTGAGTATTATACATCATATTTAGATAAATCAAGTTATTAATATAATTTACATATGAGGAAAAAATATGAATATTTATGAAAAAATATATGAAAAAAAGCATTTAAATCAAGTACTTCACACTACATTGAATCCTGATAACCCTGGTGTTGTTAGGATTCATTTGGTACCTGCAAAATTTTCTTTATTTAGTTTAAGGCCAAGTATGGTTATTATTAATGGTAGAGATATAGTACCATTAAATCCATCTTGGACAATTTTGCTTTCATTATTTATTGATGAAATAAATAAATATGAGGGTGAAGAAATTTCCAATGAAAACTTGAATAAGGTTGTAGAGACTACTATACATAGATTAAAAAATGTATATAGAGATGCATCAGAGGATACTGTAAAAAAAGATTTATGGAATATGGTTAATTTTTTCACAGCTATAGCAAATAGAGAAAATGTAAATATTAATGTAGGTCAAGTTTCTATAGGTGATTATGCTATATACATGAAAGCACCACATCGTATGGATCTTATGATAAGCTCACTTGAGAAAAATGGGAATTGGAATTGTAACCAACAATGCATGCATTGTTATGCCGCAAATCAAAAGTATGCTGAAGTAAAAGAATTAAGTACAAATGAATGGAAGAAAATAATAGATATTTGTAGAAAAAACTGTATACCAGAAATAACATTTACTGGTGGTGAGCCAACCTTAAGAGATGACTTGGTAGAACTTGTAGATTATTCTAGATGGTTTGTTACAAGATTAAATACAAATGGAGTTCTTCTTACAGAAGATTTATGCAAAAGATTACATGAAGCAAGTCTAGATAGTGTGCAAGTGACATTGTACTCAAATGATAGAGATATACACAACAAATTGGTAGGTAGCGATAATTTTGATAAAACAGTGCAAGGCATTAGAAATGCACTAAATGCAGGACTTAATGTAAGTATAAATACACCACTTTGTGATTTAAATAAGGATTATGTTTCTACATTAGAATTTGCTAAGAGCCTTGGAATAACCTATGCAACTTCTTCAGGTCTTATTGTGACGGGAAATGCTAATTCTCCTGAATCAAAAAGAACTCAACTAACTGAAAAAGAAATAACAGAAGTTATGGAAAAGGCTACGAAGTATGCAGAAGAACAAGAGATGGAATTAGATTTCACATCACCGGGATGGATTTTAGAAAAGGATCTAAAGAAGATGAAATTAAATATACCGGCTTGTGGAGCTTGTCTTTCAAATATGGCAATTACTCCAGATGGAAATGTAGTACCATGTCAAAGCTGGCTTGGAAAAAACGCATCACTTGG
>CAYYBL010000068.1:0-7892 GCA_964470175.1 uncultured Lachnospiraceae bacterium
GAGATAAAACTTTCGAGGGATATTATGAAAAGTATTTAGAACAAACAAAAAAGAGATTAAAAGAGAAAAAATATAATGAGAGTGAAATAGCTGAATTTGTAGAAAACCATAAATATAAACGTCAAGAATATAATCAAGTTAATTTAGATGGTCTGCTTAAGAATTCTATAATAGATGAGTGTATTAGTAATGATGTCTTCAAAAATGAAATTACATCACAAGAAAGCACTATTAAATTATTTAGAGCTAATGATGATGAAAATGGTGTTTTCTATTACTTAATTCAGGTTAATGATAAAATGATATTAATTGCTGATCGACTTGAACATTCAGCAAGAAGCCATTACATTTTTATAAATGAAATAAATTATGCAAATGAAGTACTAGATATGGTGGGGAAAACGGATGAGGTAATTGGTTGGAAACGTTGTGAAATAAATATTGGTAATACATATGAATTTGTAGATGGAAAACCATATATAAAGAGTAAAGATGGTAAAATCATCAATTTTGAAGAAAAAGAAATTCCAGAATATTTGAAAAACTCAGAAGAATTAATAACTATGGTAGAAGATAAAAAAGCAGAAAGGCAAAGAGAAGCTTTGAGAAAAATAGCAGAAAAACAGCCTAAATCGTTACTTGCAAAAATATCTGATAAATTAAAAGTATTGTTAAATCAAGGAAAAGATAAATCATCAAATAATGAAAGACAAGATGAAGAAAAAATATAAGAACAAGGAACATATAAAAAGTGACAAATAATGTTTATACAAATGCATTTTCTGAAGTATATACAATTATTAATATATTATCAGAAAAATTGAAAAAAAATATACCAACACAACTATTGGAACTAATTGAAAAAGAAAAAAATGAAAATTATGACTTTAAATATAATGATTCATTACCTATAGATGAGCAAGATATTTCTAGTGAAGCAAAGGCAATTCTTACACTTATATACAGAAATTATTTATGCGACAGTGATGAAAAAAAAGAATTAGATGAAATATTTGAAATAAACGAAAAGAAATATTATGAAAAACTAACTACTAATATGTTTAAAAATAGTCAAAAACTAGATAATATTGAAGAAACAGAATTAATTGTTTATAAAGAAAATGTTATTACTAAAATAATAAAGAAATTTATAAGTATATTTAGATAAAATAAAAAACAGTTGTGCCCAAAAGCACAGCTGTTTTTTTATTTTTCCCTTGCAAAAAATCCTTACATGATATAAAATGTCTTTGGTTTAAGAGACCATTAAATAATTAAAGATACTTATAAAATTTTAAGTATAGAATGGAGGATATATTATTATGGCAGTTAGAGTTGCAATAAACGGATTTGGACGTATTGGACGTCTTGCTTTTAGACAAATGTTTGGAGCAGAAGGATATGAGATAGTAGCAATAAATGATCTTACTTCACCAAAAATGCTTGCATATCTTTTAAAACATGATTCTGCTCAAAAAACATATGCTAAAGCAGATACAGTTGAAGCAGGAGAGGATTCAATTACAGTAGATGGAAAGACAATTAAAATTTATGCTGAAAAAGATGCAGCAAATTTACCATGGGGAGAGCTTAATGTAGATGTTGTACTTGAATGTACAGGTTTTTATACATCAAAAGAAAAATCACAAGCTCATATTAATGCTGGTGCAAAGAAAGTTGTTATATCAGCACCTGCAGGAAATGATTTGCCTACAGTTGTTTATGGAGTAAATGAAGGAATTTTAAAACCAGATGATACTATTATTTCTGCTGCTTCATGTACTACAAACTGTTTAGCACCAATGGCATACAATTTAAATAAATATGCACCAATTCAATCAGGAATTATGTGCACAGTTCATGCTTATACAGGTGATCAAATGGTACTTGATGGACCTCAAAGAAAAGGAGATCTTAGAAGATCAAGAGCTGCTGCTGCAAATATAGTACCTACAAGTTCAGGAGCTGCAAAAGCTATAGGACTTGTTATTCCAGAACTTGATGGAAAACTTATTGGAGCTGCACAAAGAGTTCCAGTTGTTACAGGTTCTACTACTTTATTATGTGCCGTAGTTAAAGGCGAAAATGTTACAAAAGAAGGTATAAATGCAGCTATGAAAGCAGCTGTAAATGATTCATTTGCATATAATGATGACGATGTTGTTTCATCTGATATTATAGGAGAAACACATGGAAGTATATTTGATCCTACTCAAACAATGGTTGTTGATATGGGAAATGGACTTTATCAAGTACAAGTTGTTTCTTGGTATGATAATGAAAACTCTTATACAAGCCAAATGGTTAGAACAATCAAATATTTTGCTGAATTAAAATAATAGGGAGGAAGAAAATATGCCATTAGTTACAACTAAGGAAATGTTTGAAAAATCAATGAGAGAGCATTTTGCAATAGGTGCTTTCAATATAAATAATATGGAATTTATACAAGCTATTACTGAAGCTGCAGAAGAAGCAAAGTCACCAGTTATACTTCAAGTTTCTTCAAGTGCTATAAAATATGCAAGAATACCATATTTAAAGAAAATGGTTGAAGCAGCAGTAGAAAGTACAACGATTCCAATCGCTTTACATTTAGATCATGGACCTGATTTCGAAACATGTAAAATGTGTGTAGATAATGGTTTTACATCAGTTATGATTGATGCATCAAAATATGACTATGAAGAAAATGTTAGACTTACAAAGCAAGTTGTTGATTATGCTCATGCACACGGAGTAGTTGTAGAGGCTGAACTTGGTACTCTTGCTGGTGTTGAGGATGATGTTAGTGTAGAAAATGATGATGCAAGATATACTGATCCAGATCAAGCATATGATTTTGTACAAAGAACAGGTGTTGATTCACTTGCTATTGCTATAGGTACAAGTCATGGAGCATACAAATTTAAAGGTGATGCAAGACTTAGATTTGATATTTTGGCAAAAGTTAAGGAGAAATTACCAGATACACCTATAGTTCTTCATGGTGCAAGCTCTGTTATACCAGAACTTGTAGAAATGTGTAATCAAAATGGAGCAAACATCCCAGGAGCAAAGGGATGCCCTGATGAAATGCTTCATGAAGCAAGTGTAAAAGGTGTTTCAAAAATAAATGTCGACACAGATTTAAGACTAGCAATGACAGCTCAAATTAGAAGAGTGTTTAATGAATCTCCAGAAGTTTTTGATCCTAGAAAATATATGGGTGCTGGAAGAGATGAAATAAAAGCTACAGTCCTTCACAAGATGAGAAATGTTTTTTGCAGTAGCGATAAAGCTTAATTTATAAGAAATATTTAATTAATTACAAACAATTGCCTGATTTATCAGGTAATTGTTTGTTTTTTGCGCTTTTTTGTGGTATAATAAAAGGTATGGAAGAAAAAAAGGTAGGAAAAATATCAAAAAAAGAATATATATTAAGAGCAGCTTCACTATTAGGTGTATCAGATATTGAAATCACGGCATTAGAAAAAGATTTAGATGGGACTGTGCCAAATGATTATATAAGAAGAAGATGTAAATATTTATTTGATTTATATGATATATATATGAGTAAAGAGTTCAATGATCATATAGATCCAGATGATGATGGCCTTATATCTCTTGATGACTATGCTTACAGGATTTCTAAAAAGGGATTAAGCGATAGTAATGTTGGTGATTTTTGGATTGTTAGTTCTAATTTGGATGTTTATGTTGCAAAAAATTTACCAAAAAAATCTTCGGATATAAACGAAAATTACTACGAAATATCTGAGAAAAATAATTTTTTAATGCCAGTACTTGCAAAACAGATTGGTATTGATGCAACAATATTTTATAAAGGAACAAAGACAAAATACTTTGCAGGAGCTGGTCCAACATCATGCAATTATGTAGAACAAGAAAATTATTTGCTTACAAGGAATTTCATAAAAGAAAATGAAAAGCTTATAAGTGGTGGAAGTATAGTAAAGGGAAGTCCTAAAAGACAATTTTATGATATTGATGATATAATAGAAGATATGAATAAATTTATAAAAAAGCATTATAAAAAATATCATATTTCAAATGAAGAAAGAGATGAAACAGAAGAAAAAATAAGAAGAGATTTTATAAAACAATCTTTATTTAATAAAATTGTATTTAACAAGAATGAAGATAACAATTCTTGGGGACTTATTGAAGGAGAAGATCATAGACTAAGACTCGCACCAATTTTCGGATACAATTATTGTGCTAATGTTAGCTCTTCACGTGGCTCAAAACACAGAGTAGTAAATATAAAACATGACTTGCTTGAAGATTTAGTTATGCATTATTCTGGAGAAGCTTGGTTTAAAGAGTGGATAGAAAATGATGTTGTAAATCTTGATTTGGAAAAAGCAATTGAAATAATGACTAGAAGGACAGGTGTGACACTTACTGATAAAGAAAAAGAATATTATAAATTCGTTATAGTAGATAAGATGATTCAGAAAGTGTCAAATGTAGTTGATTATGAATATGATAAAGAAAAGCTTACACAAAACACAGAATATGGAGTATCTGTTGTAAAAAGATTGAAGAGAAGAATTACTCTTTTTAAAGATAATCGTAAAAATAGGGTATATAGAAGAAATATTAAAAGAAAAGAGAAAAAAGAAAGTAGAGATGAAAGATAAAAGTCTATAGATAAGTTAATCTATAGACTTATTTTTTTCCTTTAATGCTCGTTTTATTTTTTCATTAGCTTCCTTTTTTGCCATGTCGTTTCGTTTGTCGTAATTCTTTTTTCCTTTTCCTATACCAATTTCAAGTTTTACAATATTACCTTTAAAATAAAGTTTTGTTGGAATAAGAGAGATACTTTTTTGACTTACTTGTCCGAAAAGCTTATTTATTTCTCTTTTTTTTAAAAGAAGCTTTCTAGTCCTCAAAGGATCTTTATTGTATATATTTCCGTGCTCATATGGGCTTATATTCATTCCGATAACAAAAGCTTCAGAATTTTTTATAATTACATAGGAATCTTTTATATTCACTTTTCCTTTTCTTATTGATTTGATTTCTGTTCCTGAAAGCACTATGCCAGCTTCCAAAGTATCATCAATAAAATAATTATGATATGCTTCAGGATTCTTAGCTACTATTTTTTCTTCCATTTTATTACCTTTCAAATATAGTATAATATTTTTAGTGGATAATTGCAAATTAATTTGGTATAATAAGGAAAATTAGTTTTGGGTGGAGGACCTATGTCTATAGATTCAAAAATTAGTGAGGATTATTTAATTGCAAAAGTAGATGATAAAATTAGTTTTTGTAATCAAAAGAATAAGATAACATATTCAGATTTTATGCAGTTAAATGATAAAAGCACAGTAATAAAGTACTTAAAGCAAAATCATATTCAAAACTACTTTTGGTTTGGTGGGTATGAAAATGCAAATAGAGAGATTTTAATTTTTTACCCAGATAAAATAACTGAAGAAATGGCAAGAAAAAATTTATCAGATTTTGTTACGGTGATTGACATATCACTTCCAAAAGAATTAAATTATGAACATAGAGAATATTTAAGTGGAATTATGAAGCTTGGTGTAGAAAGAGAAAAATTTGGAGATATTATTGTAAGAGAAAACGGAGCAAGTATCGTAGTCTTTGAAAGTGTATCAGATTACTTTTTAAATAATTTAAAACTACTTAAAAGATTTCAAAAAGCAAATATTACTAAGAAGAGTATTTCTGAATTAGAAAATGCTGAACCACATTTCAAAGATTTAGAAATAATTGTCTCATCACTTAGACTAGATAATCTTATTTGTGGCCTCGCTCATTATTCTAGATCAAAAGCTGAAGAGTGCATTAAATCTGGATGTGTATACATAAATGGCGTATGTGAAATGAAAGAATCCAAAAAGATTAATATCGGAGAAATACTTAATATTCGCGGAAAAGGTAAATATATATTTGATTCAATAAGTGGAAATACACGAAATGACAGAATGAAACTTGTCTTTAAAAAGTATATTTAAGAGGTACAATATGGAAGATATAAAGGAAATAGCAAATAATTGCTTGAATTGCAGTGTTAAACCATGCAGTATGAAAGGATGTCCTATACACACTAACATACCAGAGTTTATAAGTGAAATAAAAAATGATAATTTAGAAAATGCTTATAATATTTTGCAGGATAATAATTTCTTTTCTCATATATGTAGCATTGTTTGTCCACAAGAAAAGCAGTGCGAAGGAAGCTGCGTAAGAGGAATAAAAGGAAATCCTATATCGATTGGAAAACTTGAAAGATATGTAAATGAGAATGGGAAAGAAAAAGCGCTTGAAAAAAAGTATTATGATGAAGTAAAAAAGAGTGCATCAAAGAAATCTAATAAAAAAGTAGCCATTGTAGGTGGTGGACCTGCAGGGCTTGAATGTGCATATGAACTTATAAGAAATGGAATAGATGTTACAATCTTTGAAAAGAAAGATTATGCTGGTGGCATACTTATGTATGGTATACCTGACTTTAGGCTTTCAAAAGAATTGGTTAGAGAAAAGGTTGAATATATAAAAGTTTTAGGTGTAAAATTCGAGTTTAATAAAGAATTTGGAAAGGATTTTGACTTAAACTTTCTACAAGAGAATTATGATTTTATTTTTGTAGCAATAGGACTTACAAATCAAATTTCATATGACTTAGGTGAGGGGAGTATTAGGACTTTAAAATCAGATGAATTTTTAGAGAATTATTTTAATGGTAAAACTATAGAAAATCTTGGACGAGTTGCTATTATTGGAGGTGGAAATGTTGCGATGGATGCATCCAGAGTTGCATTAAAAATGGGAGCAAAAGAGTCAAAGATACTTTATAGAAGAAATAGGGAATATATGCCTGCATGTGAAAAAGAACTAGAAGAAGCCTTAGCTGAAGGTGTGATATTTAAAGAAAATGTTAGAGTGATTTCTATAGATGGAAGTAGTTTAAATTGTATCAGGACAAAGATTGTAGATGGAAAAGCTGTAGATGATGAAGATGCAGAAGTATATAAAGAAGAAGCAGATACTGTTATCTTTGCAATTGGTTCAAAGTACAATAGTGATTTTTTTGAAAAGCAAGGAATAAAAATAAACGAAGAGGGCTTCTTTGAAGTGGATGAAAACTATATTTCTAATATACAAAATGTGTATATTGGTGGAGATTTGACATCCCCAAGTGCTACCGTATGTAATGCAATAGCTACAGGAAAAAAGGTCGCAATTAATATTATAGAAAAGATAGAAAAAGATTAAAGTGGAAGAGAAATTATTTAATTTATTTGAAGAATGTAAAAGTGAGCTTAAAAATATTGGTATAGATGTATATGATGAGAAAAAATATGGGAAAATTGATATAAAGCTTTCAAAAAGAAAAGCTAAAAGATATGGATGCTGCAGACAAGAAAACCCAGATATAAAAACTTTATATAGAAAGAATAGAAAAATTTACTATAAGAAGTTTAATATGCATCATATAGAGATTAGTAAATGGGTTATGGATTTGAACGATGATATTATAAAAAACACTATAATGCATGAGCTTATACATTGTATGCCAGAATGCAATAATCATGGGAAAGTCTTTAAACAATATGAAAAATATATTAATGAAAGATTAGGATACAGTATATCAACATTAGGTAATAAAAAACAAGATTATGAAAATAGTAATTTAGTGTATGATGAAAATGAAGAACGCGAAAGAGACAAATATAAGGTTATCTGTGAAAGTTGCAACTATACTTTTTTTAGAAAGAGAATGATGAAAAGTTTCACAAGAAAATATAGATGTGGCAAATGCGGAGGAAAATTTAAAATTTATGAGATTTTTCTTGACAAGGACTAGAACATTGTGTTAATATTAATGTTGTCATTGATAGAGA
>CAYYBL010000069.1:0-7867 GCA_964470175.1 uncultured Lachnospiraceae bacterium
CTGCTGTATCTGTTATCGTTAGTTCTCCATAATTTCTTACTACTGCTCCATACGTTTTTATTTTCTTTCCATTTATATCTAATGTTATTTTTTCTCCTTCTTCTATTATTTTTGCTTGACTATCTGTAACTACAATATCTTGTAACAATACTACTGTTCCTTCTCCATTACATGCTTCTATTGCCTCTTGTACATCGTCATATGTTATGGCACTATTTGGTTTTACATATGCTACATCTATTGGTGGACTTCCTATTGTCGCTCTTTCTCCTTGTTCTATATTGTCTATTATAAGTTCATATCCTTCTTCTATTTCTTTTATATCTCCTTTTATTGCTTCTGTTGTTCCTACTATTACTCCTTCATATATTGCTATTCCTCCTAATGCATCCAAACATTTTATACCATATGCTTCCTTTGTACTGCTTAGTGCTGTTATACTTATATTATTATTTCTTACTATCCTATCTTGTTCCCCAACTTCTATTATTCCCTTTCCTGTATTGCAAATTCCTATATTAGTACTGTTTTCTCCTGTTACTGTTATATTACCTTTCTTTATTATTATATTTCCTATACTTTCATTATTATTGTTATTATATACACCAAATATATTACAACTATTACTACTAACCGTATCTATAACATTTATACTTCCTCTTTTTAGTTCTATTGTTCCTCCTGCATAATTATATATTCCATATATATTACCTGAACTTAATGTACTTGTTAGTGTTGCTCCTTCTATATTTATTTTTCCTAATCCTTTATTGTATATTCCATATACATATGCACTTAGATTTGAATTTGTCGTACCTGTTATTGCTCCTCCTTTTATATTTGCTTCTCCCACTCCGTTATTATATATTCCATATGCATATGATCCTCGAGCTGAAGCTGAACCAGATTTTGTATTTATACTTGTAGTTATAACTGTTATTGTTCCTCCTTCTACATTTATTTTCCCTGATTCATTATTATATATTCCATATGAATATGAATATATATAATAACTTGCATATGCATTTACATTTGAATCTGCTGTTATTGTTCCTCCTTCTACATCTACTTTTCCTGATCCATTATTATATATTCCATATGCACCATATTTATTTGAACTTTCACTTGCCCTTGTACTCTTACTTTCTATCGTTCCTCCTTTTATGTTTATTTTTCCAACTTCCATATTATATATCCCGTATGAAGAATTAGAACTTGACATACTTATTACTGTTCCATTCTCTGTTTCTAATTCTGCTCTATCATTATATACTCCATATGTAATCGAATTTGAATTTGCTTTTATTTTTCCTCCATTTATTTTTAAATTTGGTTCTAGTGTTTCATCACATTCATTTATAAAATTTATACTATTTATCACTATCCTATTTTGTCCGCCATTACTACTTCCCTTTCGAAATCCTATATATAAATAATATTTTTTTCCTCCTTCTAAAATACACCCATAATTTTGATTTGTCTCTGTTCCTGTTATATACATGAATCTTCCGTTTGTATCTGTATACACTGGTGTACTCTCATTCGTTTCTCTTATTGTTGCATATCCATAACTATTATATGATGTTGTAGAACTACTAGAATAACATGATGCGTCTACATTTAATGCTAATATGAATTTTTCATTTACTTTATCTGTTAAATCTATTTCAAAATATGAATTTGCTGTTGTACCACTATTGTTACTATTATTTGGTATATATTTTCCATCTTCTTCTGTAAAATAATATGACCCTACATTTATTTTTTCTCCAATTCCAATGCTATTATTAATATCATTTGCATGCCCTACTATTTCATTATTTCCAAGCAAATCTCCTTTATTATATATTCCATACCTCTTTCCTATTACGCTTCCTCCATTTATTTTTACTTTTCCGTTGTTATTATATATTGCATATCCTTCCTCATATGTTGTTTCTATTCCTCCTGTTGTTAATGTAAACTCTCCTCCTTCTTCGTTATATATTGTTCCATATGTCGTATTTGTTATTTTTCCGTGTACTGTACTTGGATCTTCCAAGTCTGATACTGTACTATCTATTATCTCCAATTTTCCGCTGTTTTTTATTACATAATCTGCTACTGTATTTGTTATTGTCAAACCATTTAGATCTAGTTTTATATATTTAGTATCATCTACAAGAATAGGCGCAGCTTTTGTTATATCTACTACTATATCTATTTCTATTTGGTCATCTGGCGTACCTCTGGTATTGTTAGCAGCTTCAATTGCTTTTTCTAAAGTAGCATATCTTGTATTTCCTATCATTGCTTCAATTGCAGATACTCTTTCTAATACCGTTTTAAGTATCCCTTGTATTTCAGTTTCTGTTACAGTTGGATCATAAAGTAATGGTGTATTTGTTATAGCTCCATCTATAGTCATTTTTCCATAGATTACACCATCATAATAATTAAATGTTCCTCCATGGTTTAATATACCCTTAGAATTTCCTTCTATAATTGGTGTATCTTGATTTGGAAATTCTATATCAGTATACCCTGTAGAATGGTCTTCTCCTAAAGTTAATATTGCTCCATTTTCTATTTCTATCGCAATATGATTTGGACTATATACTTTACCGTATCCACTATTTGCAGAATATTTTGTTTTTAATGTACTTGCCAAATCCGTATCATCCACATAATCAGCTATATCATACTTATTATCAACAATTTTTAAGCTTCCACTTTGCACATCAAACATACTCTCTTGAAGTCTTGAGGTTACTGTATATCCATTCAAATCAATGGTAATATTTTTATTGTTAATCTTAGTTGGCTCATTCTTAATATCATCTACTATTTGAACAACTACTTCTCCAGAATCTGCGGTTATTCCTTTATTATTTAATGCATCCATTAAATCACTTAAGCTTTCATATTCTGTACCGACCAAACTTGAATCCGGAGCACTTAGAATAATTGCTACTGCATTTTCTTGTACGTATGATATCTCAGTCACACTCACAGGCACATGATTTACATTACCTGCTTTGTCACTTACCCATACAAAATAATCTCCATTATCAGTTATACCTGTTGCTGCCGCTTCACTTCCTTCTACTGGCACAAATGAAGCTGGTACCGTTTCTTGAATTGTAATAGCATATCCTAATATTCCTGATTTTCCATAGTCATCAGTTGCTTCTTGATCTGTCATTCTTATATTTATTATTGCTTCATCTCTAGTATCATTTTCCTCTATGCTAAGTACTTCCACACTTGGTATCAATTTATCGACATTATTTACATTTAAGCTTGTAATTTCACTATATTTTCCATCTTTGTATTTTGATTTTGTATATATAATTCCATTCTTGTCTATAGAAACTTTATCTTGTTTGTTATATAAACTCCAATCTACTTCTTCTAATTCACTTTCTGTTTTTCCATTTTTATCTGAAATATAGTAATATATTTCTTCTTCACTATTTCCATAAAGCTTTATTTTTCCATTTTCTTCTTCATAAGTAAAAATTGCAGTTTTATCTTCTGATCCTAATATTGTTTCTGTCTCACCATTTACTGTTTTTGTAATTTCTTTAACAAAGCTTGTTATCTCACTTGCAGTAGTTGCATCAATTTCAATTACTACTTTATCAAATATGCTTTTGTATCCAGTTGGGGCATTTACTGGTACTATTTCAATATCATACTTTGAACCTTCTACTATTCCATAAACTTTAAGTTTTAAACCTTCACTTGGGATATCTATTGATTGATCTTCTTTTCTTTGAATTTCTGCATCAGTAGAAGCATTGTAAAAACTTAATACTAACTCAGAAGGCGCATTTATCTTTACAGAGCAGCCTGCAAGAACAGTATCATCTAGTAGTTTTAATTCATTAATTAGAAGATACGCATCATAAACTTCAGTACTTTCACCTTCATAATGGTTAGTTATCTCTCCCGATTTACTTATAATTCTTTCACTTTTTAAATTTGTTACTAATGCTATACAGCCATATAGTACTATCAGCATTATAGTTAGCATAATTCTTAGTTTCATTTTTAATGATTTAATTTCTTTTCCCATGATTTTACCCCTCTTATTAAATGTCTATAGTATTACTCTTTTAATATACTTATTTTAAAAATAAAGCCATAACATTGTAATTACATTTTTCGCTTATTTTAAGCACTTTTCTAGGGTTTTACGCATGCTTTAGATTATATTTTTTTTGTTACTTATTATATTAGAAGGTAACATTTGGTAACATTGTTCTTTTCCTTTTGCCATATGGATTTGCTGAATTTTTCAATAATATTTCATTACATATCTCAATTATTTTGTACGGAAATAGCTATTTTTCTTAGCTTTTTTGTTATATTAACGTAAAAAAACCTAGCAATTTACTGCTAGGATTTTTGTTTTGTATTATATTTACTATTTACTAAAAATACCAATTATTTTTTCAAATATATTTTTATTTTCATCTACCACTACTTCTTCTGCTCTAGGTTCTACATAATCTTTTTTTGGAAGATTTATATATACTGTCTGTTTTGATGTAAGCTTTTGCATACCAAGTAATTCTTTTGCCGCTTGTTCTATGTTGTTTAAATTCAGACTATTTTGTATGCTTATTTCGAGCTGATCATTATCCTTTTTGAGCTGTGTTATTTCCACCTTTAAACTTTGTATTTCTTGAAACAATTCTCTTTTTTGTGAATCAAGCATTACCATTACAAGTACTAGTATTAATGCTATCATTATTTTTGTCACTATCTTTATTGTAAGACTTCCAATCTGCTTTTTTTCATTTGATTTTTCATAGGAAGGCTTTCCATTTTTTATACTTTTTATGTTATTTGTTTTATTATTTTTTTGTCTTTTTCTATTTGCCATGAAAACCCCTCCTTTCATTTTAATTTTTTTCAAAGATTCTAAGTTTAACACTTTTACTTCTTGAATTCATCTTCATTTCTTCCTCTGTAGGAAGCATTGGTTTCTTTGTAATAATCTTTCCTTTCTTTTCTGCACCACACACGCAATATGGAAGTCCTGGTGGGCATGTACATTCTCCTTCGGCATTCCTAAATGCTTTTTTTACAGCCCTATCCTCTAATGAATGAAATGTTAGCACACATAGTCTTCCACTTTCTTTTAGGCAATCTATGGCATCCTGTATAGATTTTTCTAATGAATTTATCTCATCATTTACTTCTATCCTTATCGCTTGAAAAGTTCTTTTTGATGGATGACCATCTTTTGAAAACGGTATTACACTTTCTATTATCTTTGATAGTTCCTTCGTTGTTTCTATTTTCTTATTTTTTCTATATGATACAATACTTTTTGCAATTTTCCTTGAATTTTTTTCTTCACCATATTTATAAATGATATCTGCAAGTCTTTCTTCAGAATATGTATTTACTACAAATTTAGCATCCTTTTCCTGCGTACCATCCATTCTCATATCTAGATTTCCATCATTTATATAGCTGAATCCTCTATCACCATTATCTAGTTGATATGACGAAACTCCTAAATCCAAAAGAATACCATCTACTGCTTCTATATTTAAATTTTTTAAAATACTTTTAATATTATCATGATTATCGTGTACAAAAATTACATTTTTATAGTCTTTTAGTCTTTCTTTTGATGCTTCTAATGCTTCTTCATCTCTGTCTATACCTATAAGACTTCCCGTGTTTTTTAGTTTTTTTACAATTTCCAGGCTATGCCCGGCACCACCAATTGTTCCATCTACGTATATTCCATTTTCTTTTATATTCAAACCTTCTATACACTCATTTAGCATAACCGGTATGTGTTTAAATTCCAATTTTTTTCTCCTAAATTAGAGTTTTAAAGGCAGTTAGTATATACCAACTGCCCCTTCTTCTTTCGTATTCTGAAACTTTTCTTTTGTATCCTTTTAATCTTTTGTGTAATATATTACTTTTGTAAATAATATATTCATCTTTGGTAACTACATAATTCTTTTGTAAAACATCCTTTGTATACTACAAAATCTTCTGTAAGTTTCCTCTTTTGTACAGTTATATAAACTTTTAAAAGTTATATACCAAGTAATTCCATCTTTTGTGCAATCTTTTCATCTAATATTTCTTCATCTTCTGCTTGCCACAAGTCTTTACTCCAAATCTCGATTCTAGAATTCATCCCCACTATAACCACATCTTTTGTAAGGCTGGCAAAATTTCTCAAATCGTTTGATATAAGGAATCTACCTTGTTTGTCTATATCACATTCAATTGCACCAGCAAAGAAAAATCTTGTAAACGCTCTAGCATCTTTGTTTGAGATTGGAAGTGTGGCTAGTTTTTCTTCAAATTTTTTCCACTCTTGTTTAGAATAAGCAAATAAACATCCATCTAATCCTTTTGTTACTATAAAAGTATCTCCAATATCCTCTCGAAGCTTAGCTGGCATTATAAGTCTACCTTTGGTATCTAAAGAGTGTTCAAACTTACCAACTAGCATTTGTCATCTCCTTCCACTTTGTACCACTTTTCTCCACTTCAATATGATTTTAATATATAAGTTTTTCATTTTCAAGTAATTTTATGAAAAAGTTTTTTATATTTTGGTTACATTTTTAAAAATATGTTAAAATATAACCAGGTATAGAAAGGATCTGATTATGGATAATATTTATTTAATTTCACTTTTATTCAATTTTGCTATTTATATATGTTTGCTCATTCCACCAACAATATATAGCATTAATAAAAAGGTTTTTAAAAATAAGACAAATTTTTTCGTTTCTTTGTGCTCTGCGACACTGCTTGAAACCTTTTTCTCATTAGTTTTATATGTAAATTCTCATCAGATTTTTTCTTTTTTTACAAATGTCCAGGGAATTATAAATACATCATATTACATTTCACGAATAGTTTTTTCAACGAGTAGTTTTTATGCTTTAAAAATCTTTACCCCTGCTCTAATGATGAATAGAAAAAGGAATATACGTCCCTATCTGTTTTTTAATGTAATTTTGTCAATATCATTTATGGCCATAGGATATTTAGTACGTGGTTTTAGCGGATTTCTCATAGCTATACCTATATCAGATATTGTAGGTTATATATTAGATATTTATATCATAATAAAAACCGTGCTTAAAAATTAAGCACGGTTTTTATTATATTTCACCAAGTATTAAATCTAAATTTGCTTCAATAGCATCTGTAGTAGAAAGTCCATATTTTGCTTGAAACACTTCATCATTAGCTCTTATATAAATAATCGTAGGCACATCAGCTATTTCCATGTTTCTTTTTGCCTCTTGATAGAAATCATTATATATTTCAAAAGGAAGTTTTTCTTGCATTTCATCATCAAACTCTTGACTTGTATTTATCAATACAAAATTAACTTTATCTTTATATTGTTCATATAATGAGCTTAATCTTTGGACCATTTCTACTGAATCTTCATTCGATGTATTCCAAAATAATATTACTGTTTCTTTTCCAGAAAAACTTGATATTTTCACTTCTGTACGATCTTTTTTATATATTGTGGCATCTGTATAATTTATAACTACATCTTCTGTATTAGATGTCTCATTTTGCCAGCTTTTTCTTTCTGCAATATCTTTTCTTTCATCATTTCCCTGCATATAAACTGCTACAATTATGGCTATTATAACTAATACCGCAATCAATATAATATACTTTACCTTTTTCATTTTGTCCTCTGTATAACCTCTTTCTCTTTATACTTTTTATTATTCTATTAAATAATAAAAAATATGTCAATAGAAAAGGCCTAGTATTACTAGGCCTCCTTGTGTATTTTATATTGTACTTTTACTCATCTTCTTTTTTTGTTTTCTTATATATTGTAATTGCTACGTTTAGTATTACA
>CAYYBL010000070.1:0-7678 GCA_964470175.1 uncultured Lachnospiraceae bacterium
TTTTGAATTAGGTGCAGGTAAAGAATCCTTTGAATGGGAGTAATACAAATTACAAGTTGTCGAGATGTTCGCAAGATTTTGGTGTTGTAAACAAGTAGATGTGCAGAATATTCTGATATTATGTACTATAATAATTAGTATTACAGACAAATTTAAATTTAAGAAGGCAAATGACGTGAACAAAATGGGGTTCACTTCAAAATGCCTTCTTTTTTTATAATCATTATTTATTAATTTTTTTATATTAATGTATAATTTTAAAATGGAGTGCAAAAACTCACACAAAAACACACATGACGCTTGATAATACTGAGATACGTTGATTTAGTTTTTGCACTACCTTATTTTGAGGTGGTAGTGCAAAAACTAATGTAATATTGATTTTTGCCTTGATAACACTGAATAATCTTAAATTGTCTTGAACAGCAAATAGGCATAAAAATAGTGCTTGTAGAGTTATTTTTACAGGCACTAAAAAATCTTGTATAAAAATGAAAAATCCTGTAATCGTTGAAATTACAGGATTTTATTGGTCGAGGTGGATGGACTGGCAGTCCTGCTAACACGCTAAAAAAAAGGATTTTTTCTACGGAACATTTGCTTTGGGGAGTAGTCGTGACAGCAGTAGAAAAAATGAAAAAAGGTGATAAATAGTGACAAATAGTGATAAATGAACACTTTTAGGCACTTTTGAACCTTTTTTAGCATTAAAAGTTATTTTTGATTAACTTTTAATGTTGGAAAAGTCTGAAAAACGCTAGTTGTTCAGTATTATAAGTACTTTAGTACTTATAATATAAAAAGGATTATTAAGGAAATATGTTCCTTAATCACACAGAAACTCCGTGAGTTTCTAGTGTGTTAGAATCTCACGGAGTTTGTATTAGCCTTTCTTTGTAGTATATTTACTAATAAACTTTATTAATAAATATTTTTTTGATATTCTCTAATTTTTCTCTATCAGCTTTTAATTCATTAGCAATATATAGTAAAGATACTATTCTAATTGCTGCTCCTTTTATATTGGTAGATACGTATATCCTTTCTAACTTTTCATCGATATTTCCTTTAAAGTTTCCTGATATAAAAGAAAAGTAATATTGATCAATATTTTTATTGAAGTTTTTCCACCATTCATTAGCATTTCTTGATTTGTCTCTAACATTATTTTCTGTAACATATCTTATCATTTCATCAACTTGTGAAATTGGTAGATCATATCCGTTAGAATAAGCTTTAGTATCAATAATAACGCCATAATTAGAATCTAGTCCTTCTGTATAAATAATTCCGTCAGGTTTTCTACTTCCTCCAAGATGTAGTCCTGAAAAATCACATTCTTTTGTTAATAATTCCAAGACTTTCATTTCAAACAATCTATTTTGTTTACTATCATATGATAAGTCTACAAGAGATAAATAATCGTGTGATAAGTAGTCTAATTTTTCTCTTAAAGAATCTTTTTCTTTGCCAATCTCTGTTTTTTCATTCTTCATATCTTTTACTCTTGGAATAATAAAATCGCAAATTGAATCTTCTAAATAATAATTAACTTGTCCTTTTATATTTAATCCTATATTAATCAATCCAATTATATCATCTTTAACAACAGTATATAATTCAGAAATTCCATAAAACTCTAATCTGTCTCTAATAGCATTTGAAGTTAAAGGCTTTTTAGCCTCAGTTAATATTTTTAATATATAAGCTCTTCTGGTTCTAATATAATCCCTATCAGCTCCTTTAGTACATAACATTTCCCAAGAAACGATTTTAGGAATTCGCTTAAATTTACTTTTGCCTCTCGCTTTATTTAATGCTTTTAAGCCTTTAGCTGTTATGATATATGATTGCCCAATCTTTTCAGTATATTCATTATCCTCGATTTTTATAGTTATACTTTTTTCAACTTGATTAACCAATCCTAATTTTGAAAGCCATTTTGCAATCATTCTTGCATATTTATCAGCAGAACCTTCAGTATCTGTTCTTAATTTATTCCTTTCTTTAACATTATCTTCGTTTGCTAATGTCATTATTAATATATCTTGAGGTAAACTAGTAAAACCATCTTCGCCAACAAATCCCAAATTTCTTCCTAGTTCAAATTTTGTTTTTATATTGCCATCTTCTAATAAAGATAATATTCTAACAGCAGGGGGATAACTTAAAACTGCATTTTCTAAAATTTCATTTTTAATATTTTCATCTGTACAACTAGAAAACTTCTGCCCTAAATCAGTTATTTCAAAAGTATCATCAAAATAATTATATTTAACAAATCCTAAGCAGTGCGCCCATCTAATGAAATTATCTGCAGGCCAATCACTAATATATGGTCTTTGTTGTCCTTTAACAGTTGCTTGAATAATTCCGTTACATCTTGCTGAAGAACGAGGTGTAAAAGAAGTTCCTACTAAATCAGAATATGATATTTTTAATGGTCGTTTATTTAATGCATTTATTAGTTTTTCTCTTCCATCTCTTTCCTCAACTAAAGAATTTATGGTATTACTAACTAATTCCTGGTGTTTTAAAGAATTTTCGTTAAATATACATACAACATCATACAGTGAATCAAAATTGCTTGGATCTTGTACCCAACCAAAAGTTCTAAAGTTATTTTTCTCAACATCTTTTATTTCAATCAAAATAACAACCTCCTAATAATTAGTAATTAATACTTCCTGACTTTTACCCTTAACAGTATTATAACTTGAATTTGAATAATCATTATTTAGATATATTACATTATATTTCTTACTCCACTCTTTTAAAAGTTCATTTTCTTTTCCTTTGTGAGTTAATACATTTGATAATGCGAATTTTATACCTTTTTTATTGGCCTGATCTAAATAATTATATAATTTTTCTTCTTCTTTTTGATTCCAATCTTTAAATCCTCGATTTCCATCATTGTATGAGCCTGTTGTAATTAAATATGGTGGATCACAATAGATAAAATCTTTTGAACTTAATGAATCTAATGAAACATTCTCAAACTCATTAGAAGTAAATTCAACATTCATTTTCTTTAATTTATTTGAAAATAGTATTAAATTATTTTTCATATTATCCGAAAATTGGCTTCTGTTTCTTCCAAAGGGGTTATTATAATCTCTGTTATTATTAAATCTAAATTGATAATTAAATGAAAAACATGTTAAAGTATATAAATCAATTGGATTCTTGTTAGCATTATAGTATTTTCTGAAATTAATATATGCCTGTTCATTTTCTTTGTTAAGTCCAAACGTTTCTATTTTTTTATATATGTTGTCTATTACATAATTTGTTGGAACAGTATATAGAGTTTTATATAAATCAATAATAAAACTATTGATATCGTTACAAATTGTTTTTTTGCTATTTACATTTATTCCTACATTGAATCCGCCTGCAAATAGATCAACAAAAGTATTAATGTCTTCAGGAAAATATTTAATGATTTGTGGTAATAATTTATATTTTCCTCCTATATAATTGAGTGGACTTTTTAAATATTTCTTATGACTATCGACATTATAGGATATGTCATTATCACTCACAAACATAGGAATTAAAATGTTTTCCTCAATATTATATGTGATATTTTCTTTTTTTATATAAAATATATATTCATAATGTTCTTCTATTTTTTTAGTTAGTTTGTTTTGATATTGTTTATAAGGGATTTTATATAGTTTGTATGAGTGTGGATTTCCGTGTTTCTTTAAGATTTTTTCTATATCACTACATTGTAAAATTCCATCTTGATTATAACTAATAAGTATATGTTTAAAGTTGGCGTTTTTAATTAATTGATCTAGTTCATTAAAAACATCTGACTTAATACAATATTTAGATTTTTCTTTTGTATATTCACGAATTCCAGTTTTTCCAGTAATCTTAGGATAATCATATTTGGCAATAGTTTCTAATAAATGATAATTTGGAAGATATTGTCTTGAATTATATGGTGGGTCAATGTATAAAATATCTCCGCTTATTTTTTTTATGAGTTCATTAGCATCTTCACAATATGTTTCATTATTTGCTAAATTGTTGGTCACATTTAATCTTATTAACTCGAATTTTTTTAAAGCTCTTTTATCCCACTCTTTAAGATAGGCACCATAGGTCCCTGTAATATTTGAAACAAATGGAACTCCTTCAATTAAAGAAGCTAATAAATAATAATATTCATCATCTTTTAATAACTTATTATTATACCATTCTTCGATTTTCAATCTAATAAAGTCTATTCTTTTAGCATTTTCAGAAGATAAATACATACGTTCACAAGATTTGTTTGGTGAATAATTTTTGTAAATGAAGTATTTATCATTTGCTTTAATTGGTGCTGTTTCTAAATAATCAAAAACATCATTAATATTATAAAAATCTTTTAATTTTTCAAAGTTTGGAATACTATTGTTTTTTATAGTTGCATTCTGCAAAACATATGAAAAGTATAATAAATCGTTTGAAATAATTTTATATTTTTCTTTGAAGAATTTTGCTACAGAAGTAGTTCCAGAAAATAAATCGCAAAATGATTTTTCTGTTCCATCACAATTTTCTTCAATTACTTTATTTATATTGTTTAATAAGTTAGTTTTATTACCTATAAATCTCATTTTTTCTCCTTTGCATCCTAAAACATCCTTATTGTAATATAACTATTATTTATTTTCAATATATTTTTTATTTATTTAAAAATTTAAAAAGTACAATTTTTTTGCACAAAAGTATTGACATTGAAAAAAATCGTGTTATAATATAAGTGTGCAATATTTCTGCACGGTTGTTTTTAGGAGGTGTTCTATGCAATCAAGTAAAAGTAATTTTAGTAAGATTATTAAAAGGTTAAGAGAAGAAAAAGGCCTTAGTATGTCTCAACTTGCTAAAGAATTAAATACTACTAAAAGTAGTGTAAATATGTGGGAGAACGGAAACTCTATCCCTCGTGAACAAACATTAGTTAAAATATCTGATTACTTTAATGTTAGTATAGATCATCTTTATGGCATTGATAAAAGGGATTTACAACTACAAAGAGTTCAACAGCTTCAAAAAAAAACTAACATTAGAGCAGAAAAGATAAAACATGCTGTTGATACTTTAAACAATGATGATTTGGAAAAATTAGCAAAAACATTTGTAGCTATATTTGGAGATAAATACAACTATGTAGTACAAGATCCATATAGTATGGAAGAATTAAACAAGCTATTAGAAAAGCAAAATAAGAAAAGAAAATAATAGTAAATATTAAGCAATAATTTAATTTGTTGCTTATTATTTTAAAGTAATCGTACAAATATATTGCACGTTAAATTGATAATATTGAATAGTTATATATTTACGACTACGTAAGAGGTATAAATACCTTAAATTGGAGAAGGTAACACGTAGGAAGACTGCTAAATATTATAACTCATTCATTTATTATAAATATTCTAAAGAAAGGAGTGAATGAGTATGAATCAAATACTAAAAAGCCCACTAGTTACTGAAAATAGAATCAAAAGATATATCGATAATTCAGATTTAAAGCCACCTGAAATAGAAGACTTAGCTATATTTGAAAGAATCTTTATTAACGAATGTTTAGATAGAGTTGATGATCCATTTAAAGTAATAAGTGTTGCTGATGTTGCTAAAGATCTTCATTGTAATCAAAATACAGCAAATGAAATCTTTAGAAGAAAAGACTTCCCTGCTATATGTATTGGCAAAGGAAAAAAAGTAATGTATCTAGCTTATATAATGTGGAAAATCACAAGAAAGGAGTAAAAAATGAATAAGAATAATTGCAAAGATGGTTCTATTTTCTATAGAAAAGATAGAAAAGTATTTGTATATCAATACTATGAAATAGATCCTATTACGGGCAAAAAGAACCGAAAAGCAAGTAGTTTTAAAACAAGACAAGAAGCTGAAGATTATAAAGCTTCCTTAAACTATCAAAAGGAAAATCCAATATATATTGAACATAATGGACTTCCTTTAGGTGAATTAATGAAAATGAATTTAAATGCGAAACTTGAAACAAATCAAATATCTCAAGCACAATATGATAGAGTTTCAAAAACACAAAAGAAAATTGAAGAATCATATTTATACAATAAAAAAATTGATGAAATAAAATCAGAAGAGATCCAAGCCTTCTTAAATTCTTTCACCAATTTAAGTAATTCTAGCATAAAAAAACTTAAAGAACAATTTAGTCAAGCTTTTAAGTATGCTATAGCTAGAGGATATATCAAAATAGATCCAATGTCAACAATAATAGTTCCTAAAAGTGTAAAGAAGGATAAAAAAGTACGAGCATTAACATTTCCAGAGCAAGAGAAATTTGTAACTTGGTTATTAGAACAAGATATTAATAACTTTCCTTATAGAAATATATATTTAATTCAAATGTTTTGTGGATTAAGAATTGGTGAAGTATTAGCATTACAAACAAGTGATATTGATTTATTACATAAGAAAATAAGAGTATCTAAAACATTAACTATTCTTGCAGATGGGACAATAACAATGAGTGACTCTCCTAAAACAGAGGCTGGTAATAGAGAAGTTCCTATTATACCTTCTATAATGCCTTATATTATTGAACAAATAAATTTTTCAAAGAGTTATCCCAATAATGAAGATAATTTATTGTTCATACCTTTAAAAGCCACTAAAAACAAATATATTGATCGTGAGAATGTTAATCATACATTAAAAACAGTCTTAAAAAGAAATTGGGGTATTGAAGGAATTACAACTCATAGTTTAAGACACACTTATGGAACAAGATGTATTGAATCAGGAATGCAACCCTCAGTTGTTCAAAAAAATATGGGACACACAGATATATCTGTAACATTAAATGTTTATACAGATGTATTCGATGAATTTAAAAAGAGTGAACAAGATAAATTTAACGAGTATTTTATCAAGAAAAGTTCTTCTTTCAAGAATTTATTGCCTCAAGAAGTAATTGAATCAGAAGACTATGTTGAAGAAGAAAATGAAGTTGAAAGAGAATAAATATGTCGTATGCAATAATAAGAAATGCTAATTATAAAAAAGAAAATTTAGCAGGTCTTTATAAGCATAATGAAAGAAAGAATACTAATTATTCTAATAAAGATATTGATAGATCTCGTTCAATTGAAAATTTCTCAATTAAAAGTTGTCCCACAACATATACTAAAAGGTTGCAACAATTAATATCAGAAAACGATTTAAAAGGGAGAATAATAAAAACAACTAATGTTATGTGTGAATTTATAATAACTTCTGATAAAGAGTTTTTTGATAGCTTAACAAAAGAAGAAATTAAACGATTCTTTAAGACATCATACGATTTTGTAGCGAACTATAACAATTTAGGAGAAAAGTATATTGTATCTGCAAAAATACATATGGATGAATCTACTCCACATATGCATATAACTTTTGTTCCAGTTGTACACAAAAAGGATAAAAAAAGTGGAAATCAGGTAGAAAAAATAGCTTGTAGTGAATATTGGAAAGGAAAAGATAGCTATAGAAAATTACAAGACTCTTATTACGAATGGATAATAAATGCTGGATTTAATCTTGATAGAGGTAGAACAAGTGATATAGAACATATGAGTACTGAAAGATTAAAACAAATAACAGGATATCGTCAGCAACAAGAAGAAATAAAAGAAAATCT
>CAYYBL010000071.1:0-7668 GCA_964470175.1 uncultured Lachnospiraceae bacterium
TTTCTGCAGAATCAGGATGGAACATTGCTGGAAATCATAGAAGAACACATAATTATATTAGTTTGATGTCTGGAAATGGACTTATACAATTTTCATCAGTTGAGGATGGATTGGAGAAAGCAGCGAAGACTCTTCATGATAGATATCTTACACCAGGAGGTTCATTCTATTATGGAAAAACGCTTGCTGCGATGAGAACGAAATTTTGTCCAGTAAATAGTGGATGGACAAATCTTGTATATGGAAGAATGAGTCAAGTTTTAAATTAATTAAAAATACTTAGAATGCCCTAGATTCCTAGGGTGTATTTTTTTATTATATGTGTTGAAAAAAAAATATATATAATATATAATGAGACATGTATGAATGGGAGTATTGTTTAAATAAATGCTAAAAAATATAAAGAGCTTTAATTTAGATGATTTAAAAAATGAGTTTCAAGAAATAAATGAAAAACCATATAGAGCAGAGCAAGTGTTCAAATGGTTATTTGAAGCAAAAGTAAAATCATTTGATGATATGACTAACCTATCTATTGATTTAAGAAAAAAGCTTTCAGAAACTTATTCAATCGGGAATTTTGAAATTGAAAAGAAACTTATTTCAAAAGATGGCACGGCAAAGTATTTATTTAGACTATATGATAATAATTTAATTGAAAGTGTCTTGATGGAATATCATCATGGATACTCTGTTTGTGTTTCGAGCCAAGTTGGATGCAAAATGGGATGTAAATTTTGTGCATCTACAGGCATTCCGTTTGGTAGAAATCTTGAGCCAGGTGAAATACTTGAACAATTACTTTCGATTGAAAGAGATATGAACATACATATTTCTAATATTGTTTTTATGGGGATTGGAGAGCCATTTGATAACTTTGAAAATGTCATGAAGGCTATTTCAATTATAAATAATCCGAAGGGATTAAATATAGGTGCAAGACATATTTCGGTTTCTACAAGTGGTATAGTTCCTAAGATATATGAGTTCGCAGATAGGAATGTTCAATGTACGCTTTCAATATCACTTCATGCAAGTAATGACAAAAAAAGAAGTAGTATGATGCCAGTAAATGATGTATATCCCATCAACGATCTTATGAAGGCATGCAGATATTATATAAAAAAGACAAATAAAAGAATTTCTTTTGAGTATGCACTTGCTAAGGATAATAATGATAATTTGAAAGATGCTGAAGAACTTGTGAGATTGCTTAAAGGAATGCTGTGTCATGTAAATCTTATACCTATAAATACGATTAATAACGGAAAATATCAAAAAAGTACTAATGATAATATTATAAAATTTAGAGACTATTTAAATGATCACGGAATAGTTGCTACTATCAGAAGAGAATTAGGATCTGACATAGAAGCAGCATGTGGTCAACTTAGGAGAAAAAATATAGAATAGATTTTCTCCTAGAGAGGTGTTAGTATTGAGAGTTTTAGCAAAATCTGATGTTGGAAGAATTAGAGAAATGAATCAAGATAATTTTTTCATTTCAGATTTAAAAAAAGATGAAATTAAATTATTTATTTTAGCAGATGGTATGGGGGGCTATAAAGGCGGAGAAATCGCAAGTGCTCTTGCTGTTGAAAGTGCCAGAAATTTTATTTTAAACAATTACAAAAAGTCGAAAAAAGACAAAGATGGATTTTTTAAATTATTAAGTGATAGTATAGAATACGCAAATGCGATTGTTTTCAATAAAGCACAAAGCGTACCTGAACTTAATGATATGGGGACGACACTTGATATAACTTTGATATATGGAAATAAGATTTTTATTGGACATATTGGAGATAGTAGAGTATATAGAATCAGAAAACATATTATGAGGAAGCTTACTACAGATCATAGTTATGTTGAAAAGCTTGTGAGAGAAGGAACCATTACCAAGGAGGAAGCCTTTGCCCATCCTAAGAAAAATATGCTTATGAAAGCACTTGGTACAAAGATGCTTGCTGAACCAGATTTGATTTGTAAAGGTTTTTTGAAAGATGATATTATACTTATGTGTTCAGATGGTCTTACAAACATGCTAAGAGAGAGTGAGATATATAATTTACTTTTAAAAAATCCTGAAAGTCCAGATGTTGCGCTTATTAATGAAGCGAATAATATGGGTGGACTTGATAATATTACGACAATTATAATTGATAATGTTGATATTAGTGATGAAGCTAAGGAGAATTAGTTATGAATCTTATCGGAAAAAAATTAGATAATAGATACGAAGTTATTGAAAAAATTGGAAATGGTCGGTATGGCTACTGTTTATAAAGCCAAAGATCAAGTTTTAAATAGATACGATGCTATAAAAGTTTTGAAGGATGAATTTACTACAGATAGTGATTTTATAAAAAAATTTAATACAGAAGCACAATCAGCAGCAAGACTTATTCACCCAAATATTGTGCAGATATATGATGTATGTAATGAGGACAATCTTTATTACATTGTTATGGAACTTATTCAAGGAAAAACTTTGAAGGAGATAATAAATTCAGAGGGAAGGCTTCCTTGGAAATGGTCTGTAAATATTGCTATTCAAATTGCTTCTGCACTTGAAATTGCACACAAAAATAATATTATTCATAGAGATATAAAGCCTCATAATATTATCATTACTGAGGAAGGTACTGCAAAAGTTACAGATTTTGGTATTGCAAAGGCAGTTTCAAATTCTACAATTACTGCTTTTGGTACTACAATAGGATCTGTTCATTATTTTTCACCTGAACATGCAAGAGGTGGATTTACAGATGCAAAATCAGATATATATTCATTAGGTATAGTAATGTATGAAATGTTGACAGGAAGGGTACCATTTGATGCAGATACCCCTGTTTCTGTTGCCTTAAAACAAGTTCAGGAAGAACCAGTTGATCCTATTACATATAATGATAGTATGCCTATAAGTGTAAATAGAATTATATTAAAAGCAATGCAGAAGGATCCTAATAGAAGGTATCAGTCAGCAACTGAAATGATTACGGATCTTCAAACTGCTTTAAAAAATCCTAACGATGACTTTGTTAATTATGAAAAAGTAACTGAAAATTCATCAACACAGAAAGTTGAAACAATAGGTAAATTTGCAAGTGATGATACAAAAGTTATTGGTGACTTTGAAAGATATAATCAAAGTCCAAAAGAAATAAATAAAAAATCATCAATTTTTAAAAAACATAAATGGCTTAAACCTTTATGTGTTGTACTTGTTGCAATTTTACTTTTTATAATTGCAATGTTTTCTACTCTTGCTTTTCTAAATCAAAGCAGGCCAGCTCAAGAGGTTATGCCAAACCTTGCTGGATACAATAGTCAAGCTAGAAAAACAAAAGAAGAGGCAATAACAGAACTAAGAAATCTTGGTTTTGATGTAGATAATAATCTTACTATTGAAGAAGAATATAGTGATACTGTAGAAGTGGGATATGTAGTTTCTCAAGAGCCGGAGTATCAAGGAGACAACTTTAAGATTAATGTTACTGAGCCTATAAAACTTGTTATAAGTAAAGGACAGAAGACAATTGTTTTACCTAAAAAGATGGTAGGTGAAAAGCTTGAAGATGTAACAAATGAACTTGATACTTTAGAAGTGAAATATGAAGTTACTGAAGTAAATGATGAAAAAATTAAGGCAGGAATTGTAATGACTGTTGAACCTAAAGAAGGCACTGAGATGTCAGCATCTGAAAAGGTAAAAATTACAGTAAGTAAGGGAAGTGCATATAAAGATGTTGTTGTGCCAAGTGTTATAAATAAATCACAAGCTCAAGCAACAGCTGAACTTGCAGCATTGGGATTAGTTGTTTCTGTTTCTACGGAGGAAAATTCATCATTATCAGATGGAGTTATTATAAGACAGAGTGTTTCTGCAGGAACAACTGTTAAAGAAGGTTCAAGTATAAATATAGTGCTTAATAAGCAACCTACAAGATCTACAGTAACAGTAAATGTAAATCTAAAATCACTTACAGGGTATAATGTGCCTTCACCGGTTGTTAGAAATATTACAAATACAACGGTAGATGAGAATGGAAATACGATAACTACAACAACTCAAGTTACCGAAGAAGTTGAAATAGAGAAAGCACTTGTAGAAATAGATGTTGGTGATGATGTAATTCTTAAAGAAGAACATCAAAAAACTGAAACAGCTATTTCAAAAAGTTGGACTACATCTGGAGTAAAAAATGTAAAAGTAAAGATTGATGGTGTGAGTCAGTTTGAACAAACTGTTGATTTTAGCCAAGGAAATCAGATATTTAATGTTCAATAAATGGAGGGTATATGAAAGAGGTATCAATTTCTTTGCTTTCTGTAATGGATAAAATTAATTCAAGTAGGTTTTTTCTAGATTTTGAATCTGCAAAAGCCGATTATTTTCACATTGATGTTATGGATGGAAAATTTGTTGAAAAAGATACAGCAACGAAGATGAAAGAACTTGCTAATACTGCTGTGATGGTTTCAAATGTTGGAATAGATGTTCATTTAATGGTAGAAAATATAAGAGACTTCATTGAAGAATATGTCTCATTTAGACCTAAGATTGTTAGTTTTCATAAAGAGGTTCCTAAATCTCACGATGAAGTGATGGAATTAATAAATATTATAAAAGAATCTGGTAGTATGGTAGGAATTGCTATAAATCCAGAGACAGATGTAGAGCAGCTATATCCATATTTAAGGTTTATACATGTTGCTTTGATAATGTCTGTACATCCAGGAAAAGGTGGACAAGCTTTTATAGAAGATACGTTTTATAAAATTTCTAAATTAAAAAAGTATATAGAAGACAATAATTTGGATACGTTAATTGAAGTAGATGGAGGCATAGATGGGGATAATTGTGAAAAAGTTTCTAATTCAGGGGCTGATATTTTAGTGTCAGGAAGCTATCTTACATTATCCAATGATTATATAAATGCTGTTAAAAAATTAAAAAATTGTTAAGAGTGGAAGGAGAACAAATGAAAAGAATTAAGACTTTTTTTTGTTTATTATTTGTTTTTTGTTTAATTTTTAGTAGTTGTGTTTTTGCTACTGGAGATAATACATTAGAACTTGAAACTAATACAGATGTAGATGAGGTCTTATCAGAAAACCTTACATCATCAAGTGGTATGGTTTTTGATCAAAGTAAGGAAACTAGTATTGATTTAGGTGAAATAGAAGATCTTGATGAAATTTCTGATGCTGAATTTACAGGTGTAGAAGGTTTAAGTGGTATTGATGTTACAGATGACTCAATTTTTGATTTTGATAGTTACTATAAAAATTACAATACTGCAAGCAAAGAGACTTTAAATAAGGATATATTCGCAGTAGGAAAAATTGGAGTAGAAAATCTTTCAAATGGTCAAACTGGAGAAAAAGATGTTAAAATTGATAAAAGCATTGATGGAAATGTGTATTTGATAGCAGATCATATTGAGATTAATGAAAGAATAGAAGGAAATGTTTTTGCAATTGGAAAAGATGTAAAAATAAATGCATCTATTGAAGGCTCTGTTTATATTATTGCATCAACAGTTACGTTAACTAAAGATGCAGATATATACGGAAGTGTACACGTTGTTTCACAGAATTTCATGATGCTTTCAGGAGAAAACTATGATTCAGTAATTGATAAGGATTTGTATTTAGTATCAGAAACAGCAACTTTAAGTGGAAGCGTACAAAGAAATATAGATGCTATGGTAAACGATATAACATTTGATAGTAATTTTTATTTAGGAAATGGGGATGATATAGAAGATTCACATGTTTTATATCGTGACACTTTTACGAACAATTCAAGTGTTGAATCTTTAGGAAATATTGCTAAAAAGCAAGAAGAACCTACTGAAGTAAGCCCTGGAGCAAGATATTATGTTGTTAAATATGTTTTATCATTCTTTGTTGGACTTGTAGTTGTGCTTGCTATTGTTTTTTTTGAAAAGAAGACAAAGTTTAAACTATCAGAAAATACTTCTATAGAGATTTCGGCTGCTAGCAATTTTGTTACAGGACTTGTTTTTGTTGTACTTGCATTGATACTTGCAGTATTGCTTTGCATCAGTGGAATTGGTATATTACTTGGAGTAGTATTATTATTGATTTATTTACTAATGATGTGTTTGGCAGTACCCGTTTCTTCTATTGTAGTTGCTAAGAAAATTATAAAAAAGCCTAATTATCTTTCTATAGTACTAATTGCATCACTAATATGCTTAGTGTTAGACTTATTAAAACTTGTGCCAATACTTGGAATGGTGTTAAACTTTATAGTTTTCGTATTTGGAACAGGTACAATAATAAATTCATTTAAGAATGAAAAAAATAATGATAAAGAACCAGAAAAATTGACTGCTCAAGAAGATAATACTTTAGAAGAAAAAACAAATGATGAAATAAAAGAAGATGTTAATGAAGATAATAAAGAATAAATATTATGAGTAATATAATCAAGATAATAGAAATCCTAAAAAAAGAATATCCTGATTGTAGATGCAGTCTGAATTTCAATTCTCCTTTTGAAATAACAATTGCGGTAATGCTTTCAGCACAATGTACAGATGACAGAGTAAATAAGACAACTCCTGAGCTCTTTAAGTATTATGGAACACCTAAAAAGCTTGCAAATGCAGATAATGAAGAAATTGAAAGAATAATACATCCGTGTGGATTTTATAAAAATAAGACCAAGAATGCTATTTTGTGTAGCAAAATGATTGTTGAAGAATATGATGGAATTGTTCCTGATAATATGCAAGATCTTATGAGACTACCTGGTATTGGAAGAAAAAGTGCAAATGTTATCATGCTTGAAGCATTCAAAAGACCACAGGGAATTGCTGTAGATACACATGTAAAAAGAATTTCAAATAGGATAGGACTTTCGGAGAATAGTGATCCAGAAAAAATAGAGCAAGATTTATTGAAAATTATTCCAAAAAAATATTATTATGATGTAAATCATTTGTTGGTTTGGCATGGGCGAAAGACTTGTAGTGCTAGAAATCCAAATTGTGAAACCTGTGCTATAAATAAATATTGTAAAAAATATAAAGTAGGGGGATAAAATGGAATCAAAAGTAAAAAAAGTTGCAATTTTAACAAATGGTGGAGATGCACCAGGACTTAATGCTGTTATTAGAGCAATAATGAAAACTGGAATGACAAATGGCGTTGAGTGTTATGGTTTTATAGAAGGTTATAAGGGGTTATTAAATAACAATTTTATAAAACTTGATATGAATACCGATACAGTTGACCTTCTTATAAGAGGAGGTACAATAATTGGAACATCAAATAATACGAATGTGTTTAATTATAAATGTGTAAATGAAGATGGTTCAGTAGAATATAAAGATTTATCATGGAAGTGTATTGAAAATTTAAAAAATGATGGATTTGATTGTTTATTTACATTAGGTGGTGATGGTACCCAAAAATCAAGTAGAGACTTCTCATTAAGGGGAGTAAATTGTATTGGGGTACCAAAAACTATTGATAATGATGTGGCATTCACTGATATGACTTTTGGATATAACACAGCAGTTTCAATAAACACTGAAGCGATAGATAGAATACGTACTACTGCTGAAGCACACCACAGAATTATGATTGTGGAAGTTATGGGTAGATATGCTGGATGGTTAGCGTTAGAAT
>CAYYBL010000072.1:0-7653 GCA_964470175.1 uncultured Lachnospiraceae bacterium
AGAAAGTGGCATACTTGAAGTAGAAAAAACTCTTATGAATCTTAGCTTTATGGGAATAAATGGACATGGAAAAGAAAGAAGTGAGTTTTTCAAAGAAGCTAAAAACATGATGATAGAAAGAAGTGGAAAGTGGTACAAAAAAGATGCCAATGGCATTTTTAAATACTTTAAGCTTTTTGATGATGACATTTGGATATCTCTTTCAAAGAAATATAGTGAATATTTTGTTTTTAAATAGAGGATTGTATGAGAATAGATAAATTTTTAAAAGTTACAAGAGTCATAAAAAGAAGAACTGTAGCAAATGATGCTGCAGATGGCGGTAGAGTGTCTATAAATGGCAAGGTAGTGAAACCTAGCTACGAAGTGAAGGTTGGAGATATAGTTGAGATAAAGTTTGGAGATAAGGTATCGAAGTTTGAAATTGTTTCTATACCAAAGACCCAATCAATAAAAAATATAGATGAATATATAAAGTTGATATAAAGGGGGCAAAAATGCCAGAATTTGTGCATCTTCATGTACATAGTGAGTATAGCTTGCTAGATGGAATGTGTAGAGTAAAGGATTTACCAAAAAGAGCAAAAGAGCTTGGAATGAAAGCTATTGCTCTTACTGATCATGGAGTAATGTATGGTGCAGTAAATTTCTACAAAGAATGCATAAAGGAAGGCATAAAGCCAATTATAGGCTGTGAAGTATATGTTGCTCCAGAAAGCCGACTTGAAAAAGGAACAGGAAGAGAAGAAAATTATTCGCATCTTATACTTCTTGTAAAAAATAAAATTGGATATCAAAATCTTATAAAGCTTATTTCTCTTGGATTTACAGAAGGATATTACTATAAGCCTCGTATAGATAAAAAGCTTCTAGAAGAATATCATGAGGGACTAATCTGTACGAGTGCATGTCTAGCAGGAGAGATAAGCCAAAATATATTATTAGGAGATATTGAGAGAGCAGAAGAGGTTGCAGCCTGGTACAAGAATTTATTTAAGGATGATTACTATCTTGAAATTCAAAACAATGGTATAGGAGAGCAGATACTAGTAAATCAAAAGATTATCCAAATGGCAAGGAAATTAAATATTGAGCTTGTAGCTACAAATGATGCGCATTATCTAAAGAAAGAAGATAGCTACAATCATGAAATATTGCTTTGCATACAAACAGGGAAAAAGATTACAGATGAAGATAGAATGAGATTTGGAAGTAGTGACTTTTATATAAAGTCTCCAGAAGAGATGGCAGATTTCTTTTCAAATGTACCAGATGCCATAGAAAATACAGTGAAGATAGCAGACAAATGTAATTTTGATTTTGAATTTGGTGTGACAAAACTTCCAAATTATGAAGTACCTAAAGAATACAAAACTCACGAAGAATATTTTAGAAAACTTACTTGGACTGGCATCGAAAATAGATATGGAAAAAATTATTCAAAAGAAGTCAAAGATAGAGCAAATTATGAACTTGATGTTATCTCAAAGATGGGATATGTAGATTATTATCTTATTGTTTGGGATTATATTAATTATGCAAAAACTGTAGGTATACCAGTAGGTCCTGGAAGAGGATCAGGAGCAGGATCAATCGTAGCATATGCTGTAGGTATCACTGATATTGATCCAATCAAATATGGTCTTCTATTTGAAAGGTTTTTAAATCCGGAAAGAATAAGTATGCCTGATTTTGATGTGGATTTTTCAGATGATAGAAGAGGCGAAGTCATTGACTATGTTGCAAGGAAATATGGCAAAGACCATGTATCTCAGATAATTACATTTGGTACGATGTCTGCAAAAAGTGTAATAAGAGACGTGGGAAGAGTACTAGATGTACCATATGGAGAAGTTGATAGACTTGCAAAAATGGTACCTTTTGAAATCCATATCACGATAGATAAAGCACTTGAAGAAAATAAAGAATTTAAAGATGCATATATCAATGATGAAAATGCAAGAAAAATAATAGATATAGCACGTGGCCTGGAGGGAATGCCTAGAAATGCGTCTACTCATGCTTGTGGTATAGTTATCACAAAAGATCCGGTAGATACTTATGTGCCTCTTGCAACAAATGATGGAAATATAGTTTCCGAATACACTATGACTACACTTGAAGAACTTGGACTTCTAAAGATGGATTTCTTGGGCCTAAGGACTCTTACAGTGATTGATGATTGTATGCGTTTAGTCAAAAAAAATAGAGGCGTAGACGTACAATTTGATAAGGATATGGATGATCCAAAGGTATACAAGCTGTGGCAAGAAGGAAAAACTCTTGGAATATTCCAGTTTGAGAGTCAAGGAATCACAAATGTGATGAAGGAATTAAAACCAGATTCACTAGAGGACATTATTGCAGGAGTGTCTTTATATAGACCGGGTCCAATGGACCAAATCCCAAGATATATAAAAGGAAAATTAAATCCTGGACATAATGAATATACTCATCCGGCCTTAGAGCCTATACTAAATGTCACATATGGATGCATGGTTTATCAAGAACAAGTTATGCAGATAGTAAGGGACCTCGCTGGATATTCGCTAGGTAGAGCAGATTTAGTTAGAAGAGCAATGGGAAAAAAGAAGCTAGATGTCATGGCGAAGGAAAGAGAGATATTTATAAATGGCCAAGTTGACGAAGATGGGAATGTGGTCGTACCAGGATGTGTAAGAAATGGAATTGATAAAGACTCTGCAAATAAGATTTTTGATGAAATGGCTGAATTTGCAAAATATGCTTTCAATAAATCACATGCAGCTGCATATGCAGTACTTTCATATAGGACAGCGTATTTAAAGACATACTACAAAGAAGAGCTTATGGCTGCGACTCTAAATAGTTTTTTAGGAAATCTTTCAAAAGTACCGCTTTATATACAAGACTCTAAAGATATGGGGATAGAAATCTTAAAGCCAAGTATAAACGAAAGCTACACCAAATTTAGTGTAACTGATAATAAAATTAGATTTGGACTTGGAAGTGTAAAAAACGTTGGGATACCCGCTATAGACAGCATTGTAGAAGAAAGAGAAAAAAATGGGAAGTTCAAAAACTTTATAGATTTTTGTGAAAGAATTAGAGACTGCGGTATAAATAAAAGATGTATAGAATGTCTCATAAAAGCAGGAGCTTTTGATGAATTTGGAAAGACTAGAAGTACACTTTTAGCATCATTCGAGTCAATTATAGATAACATATATAGTGAAAATAAAAACAAAATGAAAGATCAAGTCTCTATGTTTGATATGATGGATAATGAAGAAACTAAATATAGTTACTTTGAGTTTGATGAAATGGACCAAAAAGAACTTCTTAAATACGAAAAAGAAATGCTTGGGCTTTATGTATCAGGCCATCCATTAGATAGATTTAAAGAAAAAATAAAGGGTGTATCTAACATAAATGCATCTGACATAGAGAAGATTAAGGAAGATATTGAGACCTATGGAAAGACAGAAGTGTATAGAGATGGGATGCTGGTAAAGCTTGTGGGAGTGATTGTAAGTGTAAAAAAGAAATTCACAAAAAGAGATACAGTAATGGCATTTGTAGGTATTGAAGATTTTTATGGAAATATTGAAATTGTAGTCTTTGATAATACTTATGAACGACGCGAACAATCTATTTTTGAAGATAATATAGTGTACATTGAAGGAAAATTAAGCATTAAAGATGATGGAAATACATCTATTATTGCATCGAAAATTACAGATTTTGGGCAGGATGAAGAAAGCGGGATAATCGTAAATATTTCGAATTTCGATGAGACTCAAAAGCAAATGCTTAGAGACTTTATAAAAAGAAATAGAAAAAATGGTGCTGATACTGATATAAGTATAGATTTGAATGGTGAAATAAAATCCTGCGGAAAGATATTTGTGGATGATAAACTAAGGGAAGAGCTTGAAAATACTTTTCATAAGGAAAATATTACTTACAAATAATTATTACAAATTGCGTTTTTTGTTGAAAAAAATGAAAAAAGGTATTATAATCTCACGTAAGGAGAGAGGAACGAATATATGAAAAGAGATAATGGCTTATCCATAGTTGCATTAATAATTACGATTGTTATATTACTTGTTATTGCTGTGTTTGCATACATAAAGATTTTTGGCGAAGAAGGCATACTTAGGAAATATAATGATTCAGAGACAGAATACAATAAAGAAGAGATTGTAGAAAAATTAAACAACATAGTAAAGCAAAAGTACATATTTGATACTAAGTATTGCAGTGAAAATAATAAAAAGTTAGAAGAGTTTTACAACACGGAATATATTATCCAGTACTTGAAAGACAATGGAATAATAGAAGAGCTTAAAGATATAAACGACAATATTGTTTTGAACCAATACTATATAAATCCAGACAAGCTAAATGGAGATCTTGCTACGAATGTTATTAATGAAAATGGATCAGATAGTAATGGTACAAAAGTATTTAAGATAAAGAAAGTAGAAAATGAAGATAAATACAATATCTGGTTTGTAGATAAGTATGGAGAAGAAGAAGAGTTAGGTGAACTTGTAATTACACCTGAAACATAAAAAAATGTCCTTGGCAGCGTGCCAAGGACTTTTTTATATTATAGGAAAGTGCTTCGCATTTCCTATAATATAAAGCCTTCGGCCAACATTGCACACAAATTTACTTCGTAAATTTGGCGCGGCGAACAAAAACGGGGACATTTAACATTAGTTAGTGTTAAATGTCCCCTTTTGTTCTCACTCTTGTTCTTGAATTTGACTATCTCTTTTTTGCTTGTAAAATTCACTCATACCAATTATTTGGGTTGCAGCTTTTGAAAAAGAGTCTACTCTTTTTTTCATATTTTCTTTGAGCTTATCTGTATTAAATCTTTGCATTGATTGAAGAGCTAAGTAATTGTATTTTGTTGCATCATCAAGATTTTGAAGTAATAGATGCCAATTATTCTCAGATAGATTTTCATCTGGAATCATGCTGTCGTAGAATGATGCAGTTTTTGATGTACCATAGAGTTCATCACTTAATATTCTTTCTGCAAATCCTGGGATATTAAAAAGTGATCTTGCGACTGCAGATTCTGGAGAATATGCACTTGATTTAAATTTTTCACCTTGCGCCACATATCCTCTTACAGTATCCCAAACTTCTTGTAAATTTTCAGGGATATCCCTTTCCTTCATACCTAATATAGTATTTACAATGTCTTCTTCAAACATTGTATTTATGCCTTCTTCCAAGCCAGTGCCTATATGACTAACTCTTTTTAGTTGTATTTTACCATTATCTTGGACGGACATAGATTGTCTAGTATTTATGAGACCGTTTCTATATAATAATTCTGCTTGACCACCTTTGTGTGAGATAGAATACTCATTACGCGTAGATTTTATAGCATGACCAAATTCATGTATAAAAGTTGCAAATTTATCTAAATCTATTTTTCCACCACGAAGATTTATGTATCTTTCTACCTTTTTTAAGTTAATATCTTTCTTTTCGGAGATACTAAAAAAAGGATTACTCTCATATGCACCTGAAGACATAGCTTTTGCTGAATCATTTACAATCAAAGGTGAGTCTTCTATAACTTGACTGTTTTCATGCCCTTTAAGCAATGAAAGCATACTTTGCCCTTTTTGAGTTTCAACTATTTGTACATTTTTTAGGGTACTAAAGATGATAGCCATATTTTCTTCACCATATTTTTTTATGATAATAGGCAAAGATAGCCTTATCATATTTTTTATGTTATCACTATATTCTTTGGTAGCAAGTATCTTTTCAATTTCTTCACTATAAATAGTGTATGGTGAAGGTATTTTTCCGTACAATCTCGTATCCTCCTAACAAAAATAGTATCTTAAGTGAGAAAAAATGTCAATTGTATATTATTGCAAAAAGCTGATATATAATGTAAAATAAGAAAAAATTTTAGGAGAAAAAATTGAAAGAAGAAACCAAAAGTAAAATTATAAAAATAATACACGTGCTTAGCATCATAGGTCTTGTAGCACTTATTTTCATGAGTGTATTTTTGCTATGTCATGCGACACTTGTTAATCCTGATGATTATAATTATACATTTGTACAAGGAAGAGCAGATTCGGCAAGAGTAAATAGTATATCTGCTTGTATTGAGACAGCAAAGTATTTCTATTTTAATTGGACAGGAAGAGTACTTCCTCACGTACTTATAGGAATATTTAGAAATATAAATCCATATGTATTTGAAGTCGTTAATTCTGTTTTGTTTGTGATATTTCTTATTACAGTCACAAAAGTACTTAATAAAAAAACAAGTTACTTAAGCATACTTGCATGTTTTGGGTACTTAGCATATAGCAAGATGTTTGGAGAAAAAGTAGCATGGATTAGTGGGGCTTGCAACTATTTGTGGTCATGTGCATTTCTAGCAGTATTTATATATGTTTTTTATAATTATTTTATAGACGAAAAAAGGTTAAAGACATATCAAAGTATTTTATTTGTGATTTTTGCTTTTCTTGCGGGAAGTATGCATGAAAACACAGCATTTGTTGGAGGTGCATTTGCAACAGTACTTCTTTTAATAAATATAAAAAAATTATGGAAATTTGAAAAAAAGAAAAAGATATTCATAATTATTACATACATATTTTTCTGTATAGGAGCATTTGTAAATATTTTTGCACCAGGAAATTTAAAAAGAATGGAAGATCCTGGAGGAGTGGGAGATTTCTTAAGAAATTTCAAGGTAAATAAGTGGCCAATAATATCAGTATTTGTTAGTATGCTTTTGATGTATATTTTAAGAAATAAAGAAAACATAAAAAAAGAAGGGGTTAAATTTTTATATTTTAAAAATTGGAAAAACCATGAAAACAAAGAATTGATAGAAGAATTGTTATTCTTTATTTTGCCTACAATTATTGCAGTGGTTCCTTTGACAATCATAAAATTTTTCCCAGAGAGGGCGTTTTTAGCATATGAGACAATGTTTATGATAGTGCTTGCAAAAAATGTACAGATTATAGCGGAATATCTTGAAGACGAAAAAAGATATGATGTGGTGATTGCAGGTGTATCTATAGTTTGTACTTTATTTGTATTTGCAAAATTTTCACCAAGTACACTTGCTGATATAAATTATCTTATCCCATACAAGAATAAACTAACTCATGAACTTGAGGAAGCTCATGCAAAAGGTGAAAAAGATGTAGTAGTAAGCGGTTTTGAATATGGTCAATGGATACATGCTGATGACTATATAAATATTTCAAACTTTTTCCCAGTACTTGACTATCACATGCCTACAAATCAACTTATGTGTAGATATTATTCATTTGATAGACTTACAGCTGTAAAAGATGATGAATATTTGATAGAGGTTACTGTAGATACTGAAGGAATAAATCCATACGACTTGATAAATGTTGAAGATGGTGAAAATGTCGGACATATGGAGTATGACAATTGTATAAGGTATACAGTACCTAAAGATAGTTTTAAGAAGTTTAAATTGGTTTTAGAAGATGTGAAAGTGCTAGATATAAAAGTAAGATCGGTAAACGAAACTGTCTCAAAAGACCAATATTCAGTAGAAGATATAGTAATATTAAAATAGGACTTGATTTTAAAATGATATTATGTTAATATAGTTAAGTAATAAATGCT